>NZ_MAYF01000307.1 GCF_001684955.1 Chryseobacterium contaminans
TTTCTTTGTAGATGCTGCCAATGCTCCTTATGTAAAAACAAAACCACTTCATAAAAGTCAGGAAATCGTTAGTGAGACCAAAGAAGGAACCCTTTTTAAGGTCTGTGTACAGATCAATTATGAATTAGAAAGGCTATTATTGGGCTTTGGAGATTCTCTGGTAGTGCATAAGCCTCAAAAGTTACGACTGAGGATGGAGGAAAAATTCAAAGCGGGAAGTAAAAATTATCAGGAATTGATAATTCCTTAAAAAACTTATTTATATAGGTTTCATGGGCTATGTATACATTTAATCCGCTGATTTTTATGTCAGTAATTCATTAAAAATATACCACAGATTTTTATCTTGGCTTGGTAATTGCAGTCACTACGTACAAAATCACACTATGAAATCAAGAATATTTAAAGCAATTATTGCCATTATAGCACCTATAGCGATTGAGTATATCGTTAAAAAAATATCTGAGAAACTTGATAAAAAAGAAGATCAGAAAGAGAAAGAACCAAAGCAGATTACTGCTTAACGTAAAAGTAGTTTAAATTTAAAATTATTGAAAAGAGACTGTCATTATGGATGGTCTCTTTTTTTGTGGTGATAGAAGGCAAATGAGTAAACCACCCCGTCAAAAATTCTTTGAATTTTTGCCACCCCTCCAGAGGAGGGGAATATGCAGTCTTTCAAATGGAGTTTTCTCTGTAGTATTCAAGAAAATATGTGATTTTCAAAAACTTAAGTGAACTTCTGAAGCAGTGAGTAGTATCTTAAAAATAACTTAAGTGTTAAAAACTTTTGTGTCTTTTGTGGTTATATAAATGTGTGGTTGATTTATATAAAGTCATAAACCCCATTTTTCCATCCCAGAACCTTAGAAGAATCTGCTTTTAGCCAGTTTTTCAAAATCGTAGCATATACTTTTCTGAAATCTTCAGTGTAAATCAGGTCGCCTTCATTTAAGTTTTGTAAATCAGGAAGACTGTTTAGTAGCCCTTTCTTTTTAAGGTTTCCACTGATGAAAAACATTTGGTTGGCCGTTCCGTGATCCGTTCCATTGCTGGCATTCTGAGCTACACGACGTCCAAATTCAGAGAAAGTCATCAAAAGAATATTATTGAATAAGCCATTGCTCTTCATATCAGCAACAAAAGACTTTACAGCTTCATTGATATCACTGAAAAGTTTTTTCTGGCGGTCATTCTGGTTCACATGGGTATCAAAACTGCCAACGGAAAGATAATAAACCTGCGTATTGATATCTGATTTGATTAAGGAAGCGACAGTTTTAAAATCTTTTCCCAACTGAGAATTAGGGTAGGTCTGCTTTGTCTTTTTCGCTTTACTTTTATCAAAGATATACCCTGCATTATTAATGGTGGAACCTAAAGTCTGATAAAGGTAGGAAACCGTTTCATCGTCGTGATGATGATCATAAAGTGATTTGAAATATTTTTCCTGACTGGTCTGATACAGTCTTTTAGGATCTTTAAAGGCAAAGGCTTTATTGTTTTCTCCTTTCAAAGCCAGACTCAGCATATCATCTACTTCCAGTGCCTGTGTGGGATGCTCGCAACGGTAGCATTCCTCATCCAGAAAACGGCCCAGCCATCCTGTATCCAGGAATTCATCACTTCTGCTTGCCGATTGCCAGATATCCATGCTTCGGAAATGGGATTTATCCGGATTGGGATACCCCACATTATTCATAACGGAAAGCTCTCCGTTATCAAAAAGCTCCTTAAAATAGGATAGGGAAGGATTGATTCCTGCTTCATCTGTAAGAGCCAAAGAATCCTGAACTGCCAGCGTTTTTCTCTCTCTGAAATAGATGTCATTTTTGGTGGGAATAATCGTATTCAAACCATCATTACCACCTGTAAACTGAAGCACAACCAGAATATTCTGATTGAAACTCAGAGCTTCATCCAGCGTCATCGCCTTCAGGAAATTAGGCATTAAAAATGATGCTGTGGCCAGCGAACTTATTTTGAGGAATTCTCTTCTTTTGATTAACATAGCGATTTGATTTAGGTTGCAGGTAACGAAGGCTTTACATTAATTGATACTCCGGGGTTGACATCAAATTGATAATAGTCATTTTCGTGCTTTTATCAGAGAAATTATTCACTGTATTCATGTCCAGGCTCTTTGGATTTTGAATCAGATAATCTTCACAGTTTTTATGGGCAAAAATCTGATCTACACGATTCCAGTCTATGGTGATATTAGGATTTTTAAAGCTTTTATTAAAAGCTGCTTCCTTAGATTTCATTCCCATATCAATATCATCATCCTGCCGTGGGCTGTATTCCAGTGGACGAAGACCCGACCAGATCTGGGGAACCTGAAGTCTCAGCATCAGAGTAGAGCTGTCAATCCAGGCTCTTCCATTGGGCCATCCTGCTACATTGGGTGGATAAAGCAGCATCTGTCCTAACAGCTTTTGATACACGATGAGGTTTTCAGGATTCTGAATCTGCATCGGAAGAATCCGCATTATTCCGGCCATCAGTTCTATGGGAGATTTTATCCTGTTACCAATGTTTTTCTGATCATAGAACCAAGAGCTTGAAAAGATATCAGTCATCAGTTTTTTTATATCATAACCTGAATTATAAAAGCTGTTGCTTAATGTATTCACAATATCCTGATCTACATTTTCATTGACAAAAAACTTATAGACTTTAGTTGTAATAAATTTTGCAGTTGCTTTTTGCTCCAGAATGATGTTTAAAGCATCATTTCCATCAAAATTGCCGGTTTTTCCCAGAAAAGTTTTGGTTCCTTCATCATGCTGATTCTTTTTTTCTTTAAAGGTTCCGTCTTTGTCATAGCTCCATCCTGTAAACGCTCTGGCGCCTTCTCTTACATCTTTTTCTGTATAGTTTCCTCTTCCCATGGTGAAAAGTTCCATGACCTCACGGGCGAAATTCTCATTTGGATGATCTTTTTTATTTTGCTGATTATTCAGGAAATTAAGCATTGCCGGAGATTGGCTTACCTCGAAAAGAAGATCTTTGAAGTTCCCCAACGCATACTTGCGGATAGTATTTAATAGCTGCCGGTTAAATTTTGGATTAAGAACTCTTGAAGCAAAATGTCCATGCCAGAAAAAAACCATTTTTTCTCTCATCTGCTCTTTGCTGTTCACCATTTTATCCAGGAAATTGAGATTTAATTCTTCATTCTGTGCCCTGTAAATCCTTTGCATTTCTTTCTTCTGTTCGGCAGGAGCTGTACTATTCATATAGTCTCCTGCAGGATCTATATCCGGGGTATCATAATTGATCTCTGTAAAACCTTCTTCTTTAAATAATTCATTAATTATTGTTTTAGGATTTTTATTTTTCAAATCATCAATTTGATTAATTCCAACACCGAACCCTGCGCGCCAGAGAAGATGTTTGTTTTTTAATAATGAATCAGCCATGGTGAGAACATTTATTTTTTTGATGTTTCTGAAGAAAGAAGGTTAAAATGATAACGGGTTAAGGTTTGTTAATATTATCATGAGTAATGATTGTATTTTTCAACAATAGAATTTGTTTTGTATCAATGTGTTACATTTTCAGTCTTCAATTTTTTAACTTTTTAGACTTATTTCACATTTTGGGCCTTATTTTTTATAAAAATTGTTAAACAATCATTTAAAATTTAACATAAAAAAGTAATTGATAATCAAATGGTTGTGTTTTTGTATGCTGTTAAAAAAGGATAGGGAGCCTTGCTTGGCACGATTTTTACATCCTCTTGTTTAGTAAAATTTAAAAATTAGAGTTATGAAAATGTTTAAACAAGCAATATTGCTGGCTGGGATTTTAACAGCAGGTATAGCAAGCGCACAAAGTTCACAGATGAATAATATGATCAAAGTGGGTGCAAATGTTGGTTTAGCAGTTCCTGCAGATAATCTTTCTGCTGCAGTAGGAGTAGATGTATCTTACCAGAACCTTATTACACCTGGGTTTGGATTAGGTATCGCATCAGGATATACTCACTATTTTGGAAAAGATAACAACGGTTATAAAAATAATGATGTAGGAGTAGTTCCTGTAGCTGCTTTAGTAAGAATTTATCCTAAGCAAACAGGTTTCTATTTTGGAACTGACCTAGGGTACGGTTTCTTGGTAGGAGATAAAACTGTTGCATCTAACACTAATGTGGAAAGAGCAAGCGGAGGTTTCTACATCAAACCGGAAATCGGATATCACAACAGAGACTGGAATTTCTTTGTACAATACCAAAAGGTTTTTGTAGGAACTAAAGGAGATTTAGCCGGACAAGACTATAATGTGGGGAATATCGGAGTAGGATTCGGTTATAATATTCCATTAGGAAAGTAGTTAGATTTAATATATAAACAATTATTAACCAAACCTTTTCACGAAAGTGAAAAGGTTTTTTCGTTCTGTGCAGGATTTACGAAAACAATTATTATATTTGGTAAAATTTGAGGTTATGATTCTGAATCCAAAATTTCCACTTTATTTACCAGGAGTAGAGAACAGTAATAATGATAATGTTTCTATCATTGGGGCGAGCCTCCGTGAAGATATAACAATCTTAGGCTATTTTGTTTCCGGTAGCGGAGGTCTTGAGATTAAGCTACAAAATACATATTCTACTAAGGAATATTCTTCCTTTAATGATATCTTAAGAAAGTTTATTCAGGATAATCAGTTGGAAAATGTAAAGCGTTTGGGAATGGCAGTGCCAGGCCCTGTAATTGATGGGAAAAGCAGCCCTGCAAGATTGGGCTGGAATTTAGACGTTGAAGAATATAAAAGAGACTTTGGCTTTGAAAAAGTAGAAATGCTGAACGATCTGGAAGCTTCTGCTTATGGAATGGCTCTTCTTGAAGATAATGATCTTGAAGCGATTTATACCAGTGGTCATCTTGAAAAAGGTAACGTGGCCATCCTTGCTCCAGGAAACGGACTGGGAGAAGCCGGGTATTTCTTTGATGGAAAAAACCTGAGACCTTTCGCAACAGAAGGAGGACATTCCGAGTTCTCACCAAGAACAAATGTTGAGGTTGAATTTTACCAGTTTCTTAATAATATCTATGGTATTGTAAGCTGGGAAAATGTATTGTCTAAGTCAGGATTATTCAATATCTATCGTTTCCTGAGAGATGTAAAAAGACATCCGGAACCTGAATGGCTAAGTGAACGCCTTGCCAACGGTAATTTTGTTGAGGAACTTTACAAAGCAGCAGTAGAGGATAATGTACTGATCTGTAGAATTGCTTTGGATACTTTCCTTGAGTTCCTGGCTAGAGAAGCCAATAATCTTACCCTGAAGGTTAAAGCAACAGGAGGTCTTCTCATCGCAGGAGATATCCCACAGATGGTTAGAGAATATATTGATAAGGATAAATTTTACGAGAAATTTAAGATCAGTGATAAAATGGAGGGAATGCTTAGAAATATTCCGATCTATCTGGTCAAGCAAAATCATACTGCATTAAAAGGTGTGGCTCTGTATACAGCCTACTATCAACAATAATCATAAAGCTCCGAAGAAATTCGGAGTTTTTTTATGGGATGATATTATTCATGAAAATAATTGAGAATCTTGATATACATCAATGAAATCTATGAAATAAGATGGCTACCTTTGCCCTAAACTTAATTAAAATAATTCTAAACAATGAAAAAAATATTTTTATTAGCAGTATTAGCTGGTGGTTTAGCTTTCGGACAGTCTAAAAAAGTAGTAGCATCTGATATCCACTGGTGGGGATACAAAGTAGCAAAATCTGAGGCAAGTTCTCACGATGGAACTGTAAAAGTAAAATCAGGAGATATGGTAATGAAAGGGAACCAGCTTGTAGGAGGAAGCTTCGTATTGGATATGACTTCTATTAATGCTACTGACCTTACAGGTGAATATCAGCAGAAACTGAACGGGCACCTTAAGAATGGTGACTTCTTTGAAGTTGAAAAATTCCCAACTGCTACTTTCAAAATTACAGGAGTAAAGAAAAACAACGATAAGATCTACAACTCTTTAGTAACTGGAAACCTTACTGTGAAAGGAAAAACAAACGCAGTTACTTTCCCTGCTAAAATTTCTTACAGCAAAGGAGTGGTAAGTTTAGTATCTAACAAATTCTCTTTCGACAGACAGAAATTTGATGTTGCTTACAAGTCTACCATGCAGGATGTTTTTGTGAAAGATGATATCGATATGGTAGTAAAGGTAACTGCTCAATAATTTAATCAAAAAAAGATTGTTAAAAGTGTAGAAGTTCTACACTTTTTTTTATTTTTGTTGAATTGTAAATAAAAAAGAATGAAAAGATTACTATTGTTTGCTATGGTGTGCGCAAGTATATCATTTGTTTCTGCCCAAAGAAAATTTGATAAGGTTTCGAAAGTAACTTCATCAGAGATCAGGTGGTGGGGATATAAGGTTGTAAAAACTGAGGCTTCCTCCCATTCAGGAACGATAAAATTAAAAAGTGGAAAATTCAACTTTGACCATACTGTACTGGTAGATGGTGAATTTGTAATAGATATGAGAAGTATGATGGCTGGTGATGTTTCTGATGAGGATCAGATCAAGCTTACCAATGACCTGAAAAGTACCAATTTCTTCGAAGTGAAGAAGTTTCCGGTTGCCAAATTCCATTTAACTAAAATTATTCCTTTAGCAAACAGTGAGTATAACTCTACAGTATACGGAGACCTTACCCTTAAAGGTGTGAGAAAGACCATCACTTTCCCCGCGAATGTATATGTTACTCAGTTTACCGTAGTAATTGAATCTGCAAAGTTCTCTCTGAACAGAAGAGACTTTAAAGTATTCTACCAGTCTTCTCTTAAAGATTACTTCATCAAGGACGAAATGGATATTCAGTTTAAAGTATCTACTGAAAAACTGGATAATGAAAATAGAGTTCCTGTAAAGAAAAAATAAAATTAAATGTAATGTTGATAAAAGAGCAGTTCTTAGGAGCTGCTTTTTTTTGGTATGAGCCATTTTCGATTGTTACTTTTATGTTCTGTATTTTTCCTCATAAGGAAGAATTTCAAGAGGTTAGAAAAGATGGATTACTTTAAAATTGTATGGTTAATTTTTTTTAATCCCAATGATAGTTCTTCTGCATTTTTTATAAATTAGTAAGATGAAAATTTATGTTGTAAGCGGTCTTGGAGCAGACTTCAAGGTGCTTGAAAGATTACAGTTTCCCAAGCACTGTGAACTTATTTTTATAGACTGGCTCATCCCAGAAAAAAATGAACCTTTTCATGCTTATGTGGAAAGAATGGCAGAGAAAATAGATCCTTCAGAGCCATTCTGTTTACTTGGATATTCTTTTGGAGGAATCATGGTGCAAGAAATCAATCGCTTGAAACCAGCTGAAAAAGTGGTTATTCTGGGAAGCATCAAATCTGATAAAGAAAAATCCAAATTCATAAAGACCGGGGAAGTCACTAAAATCCCTAGAATATTACCTGTAGGGCTATTTAATACAAGGGCAGCCAATGTATATGGGGTGCTCAGAAAATTGTTCGATCCGAAGAATCCAAGAATTCTTCAGTATTTCAGAGTAAGAGACCCTTATTACCTGAAATGGTCTGTAGAAAAAGTTGCCGAATGGAAATTTGAAGAAAACCCTGAGGTAATTCAGATTCTGGGGGATAAGGATATTGTTTTCCCGATCAGGAATTCAAAACCAGATTACATAATTAAAGGAGGAACCCATCTGTTTCCAGCCACCAAATCAAAAGAAGTTTCTAAAATTCTGAATGAAATATTCAAAGAAAAAGAAGAATTATTATTAGGTGAATAATTTTTAACAGGGGTGTTTGTTAAATAAAGTGCTTTTTTATAATATTTATATGTAATTTTGATAGGGTTAAATATAAATTTTATGAAAATAGGATTAAAATGGATCGTTTCCTTCTCTCTTATTGCAGTGGTTGCCATTGGAGGTTTATTCTGGAATCCGGACACTGATATTGCTGATAAAGGAGCCTTTTTAACTGAAGATAAAATTGTAGGAGCTGATGTAGCGTGGATTTTGGCTGCAGCAGGGCTTGTACTGCTGATGACACCAGGGCTATCCTTTTTCTATGGAGGAATGGTAGGCCGGAAAAATGTAATTTCTACCATGTTGCAGAGCTTTATTGCTTTAGGAGTGATTTCTATGGTTTGGGTGGTCGTTGGTTTTTCATTGTCCTTTGGTGAATCTTTAGGAATAACCATTGCCGGAAAGCATTATGGGATTATTGGAAATCCGTTAAGCTTTCCTTTTTTCAATGGAGTCGGAAATCTGCCACATCGCATAATGGCACCTACGATTCCTTTTATTCTGTTTGCATTATTCCAGATGAAATTTGCTGTTATTACTCCTGCGATCATTACCGGGTCTTTTGCAGAGAGGGTTCGTTTTATTTCTTATCTTTTATTTATTGTCCTGTTCAGTATTTGTATTTATACTCCGCTTTGTCATATGGTTTGGCATCCTGATGGCCTTTTAAACAAATATTTTGGAGTAAAAGATTTTGCAGGTGGAACCGTAGTACATATGAGTGCAGGTTTTGCAGCACTTGCCGGTGCTTTGGTATTAGGAAAACGCAAAAATCCGCATCATGAACCTTCTAATATCCCATATGTACTTTTGGGAACAGGGATGCTGTGGTTTGGATGGTTTGGATTCAATGCAGGATCTGCTCTGAGTGCTTCGGCTTCGGCGGCAACTGCATTTGGAACTACCACTATTGCCTCGGCTTCTGCAATGATGACCTGGATATTTTTTGACCGGATCAACGGGAGGAGTGTCTCGGCTTTGGGAGCCTGTATTGGTGCGGTAGTAGGTCTTGTAGCCATTACACCAGGATGTGGATTTGTAAGTATTCAGGAAAGTCTTTTTATAGGCTTTATTTCTGCAATTGTTTCCAATCTGATGGTTAACTGGAAAGCTCTAAAAAGAGTGGATGATACCCTTGATGTATTTGCTTGTCATGGAGTAGGAGGGATTATGGGAATGATCCTGACCGCTATTTTTGCCCATGGAGAACAAGCGAGCCTTCTTCATGGTGGCATTGAGGTATTCCTTCACCATCTGGCTGCATTATTTCTGGTGTCTGCTTTTACTTTCTTGGGATCTTTATTGTTATATAAAGTAACCAATGCGATGATTACATTAAGGGTTTCTGAAGAATCTGAAAATATGGGTCTTGATCTTTCCCAGCATCAGGAACGCTTTAATTAAGAGTCATGTTCTTATTTCCTTTTAAGATCAGATCAGGAAAATTTTAGAATAGATTTGAAACAGGCAAAAAATACATGATATAGGGCCGCTAATTGTGAAGTTTTACTATGCATATTATAAGATTTATCATGTATCTTTGCTTTGAGGAAAATGAAGAATCATTTATGGAATCAATATCGGTTTTTGAGATTATTAAAGTAGGGATAGGCCCGTCAAGTTCACATACAATGGGACCTTGGAATGCAGCATCTGCATTTATCAGGATTATAAAAAGAGAAAGATCAATAGAAGAAGTGAAAGAAGTCTTTCTTGAGTTTTTTGGTTCACTTGCCAAAACAGGAATCGGGCACGGAACGGATATCGCAGGGATGCTTGGTCTGAATGGAGAAGATTATAAAACGATCGATACTACCAAAATTGATGAAAAAATAGATTATATCAAGAGTACTCAAACCCTTAATCTTGGTGGCGAGAAGGTGATTCCGTTTATTTATGGACATCATTTGATCCTGAATATGAAAAAATCTCTTGATTTTCACCCGAACGGAATGATTTTCAGAGCTGTTTTTGAAGATGGAACTGAGCTTGTTCAGGATTTTTATTCTGTAGGAGGTGGTTTTATTGCCAGCCAGGAGAAAAACTCAATTCAGAAGCAGTGTGTACGTACCTTGTACCCTTGTCATAAAGCTTCAGATATTGCGAAATACTGTGAAAAGCTTGGACTTAGTAAAATGTCAGATTTAATTTTCATCAATGAAGAAAGCTGGAGAACTCAGGAAGAGACGAAAGCAGAAGCATTGTATATCTGGCAGCAGATTAAAGAATGTATTTACAAAGGAGTAAATAAAGAAGGGATTCTTCCGGGAGGATTAAATGTTTCCAGAAGAGCAGCCGGAATCAACAGAAAGTTGCTTGGAGACAAAATATATAAGAATAAAGACGAATGGTTTCAGCAGGTTGTAGATGCTGAAGAAAACTTCACCAATATCAATAAATGGATTGCGTGTTTTGCATTGGCAGTGAATGAAGAGAATGCCAGTTTCGGAAGAATTATTACAGCACCTACCAATGGAGCAAGTGGTGTAATTCCGGCAGTTTTAATGTATTCTCAGGCCTTTACAGATTCTATCAGTGAGGATGATATTATTCGTTTCTTATTGGTGGCAGGAGAAATAGGGACATTATTCAAGAAAAATGCGACGATCTCAGCAGCAATGGGAGGTTGTCAGGCGGAAATCGGGGTTTCATCAGCTATGGCAGCTGCCGGGCTTACAGAAATCTTAGGAGGAAGTGTAGGACAGGTACTGATGGCCGCAGAAATTGCAATGGAGCATCACCTTGGATTAACCTGTGATCCTATCAGAGGATTGGTACAGATTCCATGTATTGAAAGGAATACAATGGGTGCAATGAAAGCTATTACAGCTGCCAATATTGCATTGGAAAGTGATCCTACCAAAGCAAAAGTAACTTTGGATGAGGTAATTCAGACGATGTGGGAAACTGCTCTTTCGATGAGTGACCGTTTTAAAGAGACTTCTGAAGGGGGATTGGCTATTGCCGTGAATGTTCCGGAATGTTAATTGAGAATAATTGTACAATATAAAAATCCTTAGAAATATCTAAGGATTTTTTTGTTGGATCTTGTTGACCACAGCAAAATTCTTTGAATTTTTGCCCTTCCGGAGAAGGAGAATGATTAGGTTTTCAATGATGATATTGGTGAAAAACTATTTATGGGAGGTATTAAATAAATATGTTTTTCTGCTTTGTGTCATTTTTCCAGATCAGCAACGGGAACTTTAGCATTACTAAATACCGGATACTGATAATCCCTGCCGTATACCAGATTCATGAGGGCAATGTAAAAACTGTTGTGAGGAAAGTTCTGACCATTAATGGTTATGGCATAAGATAATTGATCTGTTGGTTCAAAGGCCAGGATAGAATGGCTTCCCGCCGTATCTCCACCATGTCCATAGGAAATAATATTGTAGAATGGAACTTTCATGATTCCTGGACCAAATACTTTTTCTTTTTTGTTGGAAATCATCAGATCAAGAGTTTCCTTTTTGATGAATTTACCATTGAATAATGCATTGATAAAGATATTGAGGTCTTCCGGGGTAGAGGTGATATCACCCAGTCCAATGCAGTTGTGAAAATCAAAATCTTTAACTTCTGTCCAGCTGTCTTTGATAAATTCATAGGATTTGAATATATTCTTAGGATTGTCAAGTACAGAAAACGTATGAGGCATTGGAGCTTTGTTCAGAATATTTTCTTTTAAAATCTCGTTATAAGGCTTGTTATGGATCTTTTCCAATATTCTGCTCAACAGGAAATAAGCAGAATTGGAATACCTCAACTTTTCTCCTGGTTTAGATTGCATATCACTTTTTTTGATGACATCAATAATGGCCTTATCACCTACCGGACCTTCAAAGAGCCAATTCTTTTTATCGGCTTTTCCCACATAATCTCCCAGCCCGCTGGTGTGGTTCAGCATGGTTTGGATGGTTATATTTTCAGCATTTGGTATTTCAGGGTAGAATGTTGAAAGAGGTTCATTAAGGCTTAGTTTGCCGTGTTCTATGAGCTGAAAAAGCATTACAGCAGTTATAAGCTTACTGATGGAGCCAATTTGATAGCCGGTATTTTGATCATAAACTGTATTGGCAGGCAGAAGATTTTGGCCAAAGTCTCTCTTATAGACCTCCGTTCCATTTCTGAAAATAGAAATGCTTCCGATCTCCTGATTATTCTGAACCATATAATTTAAAAAGTCATCCAGTTTTTGAGTGTTGATCGCTTTTTCGTTGAGGTAAGGAACGTCAGAATTTTCCGGTTTACTATCTCTGTAAAGATTTAAAGGAATGGTTCTGCCGTTTTGAATCAGGTTTCCTTCAAAATGATCTGTTGTATAGATTCCTTTGTAGCCCGCGTTAATACTTCCAATTTCAAGGATGAGCTCATTATTGTTAAAATCTGTTTTGTCTACAGGAATTTCTCTTGAACTTTGTTTAGGACTAATAAGGATGGAAGTGTATGCTTTTGATTTTTTTGATATTTTAAAGATGACAGGAAGTTTAATGCTTTGGGTATCCAGTTCGCCATTCCAGGTTCCTTCAATTTGGGCGTGACAAATCTGTGCCAGGAATGCCAGCACCACTAATAATTTGATTTTCATGATATTTAAATGATTTTATTAATTACAATTTGGCAGGCTAAAATGCTCACCAATGAAACAATACAGAAGAGTACAATATGCTGCCACTTTTTAATATTGGTAGCTGTTTTGAACCCATTGTAAAAAAGTGTAATGCTATAGACTAATGTGATAATGGAAAAACAAGTCATGGAAATCATAATCAGGAAATCTGTAAAAGGGAAGGTTCCTGAAGGGGCAGATTCATACTTGATGAGATTTTTTCCTGCAAGTCTAATGTATGGCATTTTTCCGATGCATTGAAAAAGGATCAGAACAAGTTGGGAGATTAGAACGGTATTGATTATATCAATGATTCTTGTTTTATTGTTTAGGATTTTACCTAAAATAAAAAGAATTGCAATGGCAGCCATAAAGCTTAGCAGGGTAGTGATGGCTATTATTTTGAATGACGCATTTTCCGCATCACTAATTTTGTATATGCTGGTGAAGGTAGTACCTGTCCAATATCCTGTTGCAATGGAAAGAATAACGGCTAAAATTCCGGTAAGGAGAAGCTGTTTTTCATTAAACCTTTCAAACGGATTAAAAACGGTTTTCCAGTTCATAATAAATTGAGTTTACAGATTATTAATAGTTTTATAGGTTGTTTTTAAGTTGTTCTACCTTTGTAATCAGGTCATCCATTTTATTTCTCATCGTTGGATAAGATAAGCCTGCCTGTTTAGCCATTTCTTTAATACTTCCGCTGGACAGGAAAAAATTAAGTACAAAATCCTGTTCATCACGATTCAGCTTAAGAAGAACCGGAAGTTCATAATCTCCGCTAACCTCAGTTTTACAGCTTGGGCATTTCATTTGGCTTACATTAAGAGTATGGTCACAACTTGGGCAGACTATCGGTAACTTCATTGAATTTATTTTTTACGAAAGTAATATATTTTTTAATAAAGTTAAAGTATTTTTTAATTTTATTAAAATTTAATTTTTGAAATTGAACAAAAAAATAACCACAAAAAAAATCTGTGGTTAAATTATTTATCGTTTTTTTAATGATCTATTGATTGATTTTCATTGTGTTATCTTAAAATTCCCCTGATCCTGTTGGCATTGGTAATCAATTCTTCCAGATATTCAAAGTTTTCTTTTTCCAGAGCCGATTTGAATTTTCTGAGCTGGGTGATATGCTCGTTCAATACATCCAGTACATTTTCTTTATTTTGTTTGAAGATAGGAACCCACATTTCAGGATGGGATTTGGCAAGACGAACAGTACTGGAAAACCCGGAGCTGGCAAGCTGGAAGATGGTTTCTTCTTCACGTTCCTTTTCCAGAACAGTATTGGCCAGGGCATAGGATGTGATGTGCGAGATATGGGAAATATAAGCGGTATGAATATCGTGATCTTCTGCATTCATATAAATAGGATGCATTTCAAGGGCGTTTACAATGTTTTCAACGATATTCAGTGCATCTTCTGCCGACTCTTCTTTATTGCAGATAACCCCTGCCTTGCCAGCGAAACTTTCAGCAATGGCAGATTTGGGCCCGTTGTTTTCAGTACCCCACATCGGGTGAAACGCTACAAATCTTGAGCGTTTAGGATGGTTTTTCACAGCTCCTACAATTCCTGCTTTGGTAGATCCAGCATCCATAACAGTTTGTTGATCAGATACAAGATCCAATACATTAGGTAACAGTTTTCTTGCAGCATCTACCGGAATGGCAAGAATAATAAGGTCTGAATCTTTGATTCCTTGTTCCAGATCTGCTCCGGCATCAATGATTTTCAAATCTAATGCTTCGTTGATATGCTGTTGGCTGTTATCGATTCCGTAGATGAAGCTGGCGATATTTTTTTCTCTTAATTTCAAGGCCATTGAACCTCCGATTAATCCTACTCCAATAATACTTATTTTCATCTTTCTAAATTTTTTAAATAAAAAAACCTCGTCCCAGGACGAGGTTTTAAGTTATGTTCATAAGAATCCCTATCCCAGATCTGAGGTAAAAATTCTATAATAATATGTTCCGTTGTTAAAATTCACAAAGCGAAATTATAAAATATTTTTTAAAGTTGGGAACTTTTTTATGATTTCTTTTTGAGAAGAACAGGAGTATTGTACTGCCAGGCCTTGCCGGGAACCACTTCGCTTTAGAGATGAAATTTTCCATTTTTCCTGTATATAACAGCAAGAGTATAGTTAGGAGTGTGGTTACGTTATTTTTACTCTCTTATAATCTAACAAATCTTACATGTAGAGCACTAGGGGAAAGCGATACATGTTCTAACAAGCCTAGAATAAGCAATTTTTTATTATTTGCTAAAGAAATACTTCCTAAATAATCTCCTTTATATATTATTACAGAATCACATTCCGGGCATAATGTTTTTTTAGACGTTTGAATATTTGATAATTTTTGGTTTTTATTAAAGATATTTATTCCTGTTATTTCTCTTTGTTCAGTATTTCCATAATCATATTTCAAATGAATATCTTTAATCGAATCATAAGAGTTAAATGAAATCTTGTCATTTAAAAGAGTGAGGTGTTCATTTTTGAAAATTTTAGCTATCTCTATTTTATTTTTTTCATAAAACTCTGCTAGAGTATTACTATCAGAATTATCTAGTTCAATGACCCATTGTTTTGCAACTTGAAATGAATTATCCTTTAAGTCCTGAATTATTAAATGAATAATGTAACTGTTATCTTCTGTTGTTTTAGGAAGTAAATTTAGATAAGAAAGCTTTTCATTTGCTGATAAAATAATAATATCTCCAACAATAAATCTAGATTCTTCATTTTCATTTCCAAATCCTTCTGTCTTTAATATAGGTGATTTATCTATTAATTTCTCTAAATCAAGTAGTCTGAACTCACTATTTTCTTCCAAAGCTTTTTCTGGAAGATGTTTCTGAGCTTCTATGGCTTTCTGTTCAGTTTTGTCTTCTGACCTCCAATGCCATGTTTCAGGGGAGAGAAGTATAGATTCTTTCTCTTTGCCTGAACATGAAATTAAAATAAAGATTATTGGGAGTAAAAAGTTTTTCATCATTAGTTAGTGTATTATTCCGTTTTTATCCTGCTTTTATGGACATATCCCTTTTTCCCTTCTTTAGAAACTACCAGCCACCAATCTCCACTTTGATCTAAAACTTCAATTTGTTCATCCGTTTTTATTTTTTGTAGGATTTGTGAGGACGCATTTTTATCCTTTCTTAAGTTAGTATAGCCATCAGAGTCTATTATTTTTGAATATATTTTTTCCTGATTATCTTCTTGCAAAAGCCCATAATCTTTAGAATATTTTTCAAGAGATGCGTAGCCATAATATTTGTTTTTTTGAAAAGAATCCTTTAATTCTGGGTGAGAAATATAAATATTATTTAATAATAAATATGATTTATCTGATTGAACATCAATATTTTTTTTGCCAATAAAGCCAAGCTGCAAAAGATAGGCAATAGCTTTTTCTAACGTTGCATGAAGAATGCCATTAGTTTTTATAATATTTTCCATATTGTCAGCTAGATAATTTGTTAATGCATATAAAAAAGAATCTTTAGATTTTAAGCTTACTAACAACTTTTCTCTAATTTTGAATGAGTTAGTTGTGGCATTGTAGAATACAAATGGCAGTCTAGAGCTTTGCTCAATATCATCCCAATTTTGAATATTTCGAACAGCAGCATTGAAGAGAGAATCATTTTTTTCATAATTAAATAATATGACTAAATCAGTTGCCAGATCTGGATTTTTAGATGTAACATTTAAGATTGATGTCAAATCATTTTGATAAATAATTTTATTCAGAGATAATATTTCCTCAAAATAAGGAAGCTTCTTGTTACTATTTATATTTAATTGAACACTATCTAAGTCGGGTAAAATATCGTTACCTATTTTAATATATTTTCCTTCTTTTGATATCTGATAATTGGTGGCTTCATTGAATGCTAGAAAATCATTGTATCCATCTTGAAGTTTCTCAGGTTTAATACCAAGTAGATCTGCATTAATTTTATTGAATTGTTCCTTAGTATTCTCAAATTTATTATTCTTGAAATAACTTTCAATTATTTCAGTTTCTTTGCTATCCATAGTATTTTCTTTTTTCATCTTCGTTTTACTTTCTTGCCCATTGCAAGAAAATAAAGCGAGAATAAAAATTAAGGAAATATTTTTCATCATTTGGTTAGTGCATTATTCTATTTTTATAGACATATCTTTTGAAATTATGAATTTGCAATTTTGGCTCTAATCCTACATATCTAATCCAATTCCATCTCCTTCAATCTTGGCTTCATTCCAATATTTCTCAAAAGAGGGTAACCCATAATATTTTTGTTTTTTAAATTCTTCATCATATTTCTTTTGTAAATCCTCTTGTGAATGCTCATAAAATGTTCCCATAAATGAAAAGGTCAAACCTGTTTTTTCTTTATGTTTTTCTCCAAAATATAGCAGGTAAGCTATAAGTTTAGATTTCTCATGAAAGTCCAAATTTTCTAATTTTATTCTATCCGTCCTGATTTCTTCTAAAACAGATATTATTTCTTTTGAATATTTCTCAGGATCAGAATCCATATAGGAAAATGTTTCAGAATGTACATTGAAGCTATTATCACAATTTTTAGTATAAAACACTTTCAAATAGGTTTCTTTGTCATTGCTGTATTTCTCAATTCCATTTCCTTTGATATACCATTCTAAAAGATCCTTATCTTTTACATAGCCAAAATCTTTAACCAGTGTTTCAAGAAATGTTTTATCATTAAATTTTAACCATGCAAGATCAGCTTTGCTATCATTAAATAGATATTTATTTTGAGCGGTAATATTTTGAGGAATATGAGTAGAGTAGTTTTGCCCTTTAATTGTGACTATGTTTTTTAATAAAACAAAGGGGGTCAATAGTTTATTTTTCTGATCAAAAAATATATTTCCTGTTTCAGTAAATGATTCAAATAAATTATCTTCCAATGTATTTTGTGATCCATCTAAAAGATTACCATGATATACAAGATACCTTGTGTCAATTTTTCCATGCTGAATACATTTGATGTCTAAACCAAAAATAGAGTTTATTTTTTTTGAAAAATTCTCGCTAGATGGTTCTTTATAACCTTTGCTTTTTAAGTCTTTACTAATCAAATCTGAAAGTATATCTAAATCTATTTTTGATAATGTATATTTATCTTCTGTTTCCTCATTTTCCAAATAGGTTTGCTTTTCAAGAATATCCTTGACTTGGTTAGTACTAATATTTTCTTGCATAGTTGTATTTGTAGGTTTAATAATATTTTCTTGTTCTTTTTTGTTTTGACATTGTAGAAAAAATGTCGTAAATACTAAAAGGTGAAAGATTCTATTTTTCATAATTAATTTGTTTTTCCTGTTGATTTTCCTGCAACAATGCCATATTTAATATTAATTTCATTAGATGTAGCGTAGGTATCTGAGTTTGTTAAATAATCTACATCCTTTATTTCATAATCTATCGGAATATAAAAACCATATAGTTTCTTTTTTTTACTATTACTAGTATATTCTCCATAATCATCAAATCTTATTGTATTATCTTGATTTCCTCCTAATAAAATATAATTTCCAGATTTAGTCATTCCATATAAAAAACCAGTGTGTCCTTTCCATTTGGTTTTATGTTTATATACAACAATACATCCATAAACAGGCTTTTCTATTTTTTTATATTTTTTTCCAGCCACAGCATCTAAAGGAGCAAGAGAAGCAGCTGATTTTGCATGTGAATAAGATACTTGTCCAATTGTCCAGTTCATAAATGCAGCACACCATGGTCCATTTTCTCCATCTGTAGGCTCAAAAGAGTTATTACAATATCTTAAATAGCTTTTAGCTTTGCTATACATTGGATCTTTATCTTCAGTACAACCCTTCATTTCTTTAGCAATTTGTATTGCAATATCCATCCATGGAGCACGTTTTCCTGTAGATGTTTTTTTCTCTTCTGGTTTATCTTCACAAGTTCCAATATATCTTTCGCTTTCACCAGGTTTAAAATGTTCACCTTTAACTACTTTTTCTATTTCCCAAATATAAGTTTTACCACCTATTTCTCCATAACGTTCTTCATATGCTTGCCTAGTATAAGCCCATCTTTTCCTTTTTACTTTTTCATCCTTTTCAAGCATGAAAGTCGGGTTGGAAGAATAACCATATTTTGTTACCCAAGGTTCTTTTTGTATATTTTTTAACCTTTGTTCTTGGCTAGTTTTGCTGCCATCTCCATCAGGAACACTTATACTTTCATCAAAAACAATATAATTTGAATTGCTACCATTTCCTACTGCGTTAGGTTTTATGACTTGTAAATAGAAATCTACAATAGTATTCATTTTATCTTTATTTGCTTTTAAATACTTTTCCACATAATCCATTTGTTCAATAAAAGTCATTTTGCCTAGAGCATCATAAGTTGTTTGTAAAGTTCTTGCTGTGGCATCACTAAATTGAATCAAACCAATGAATTTTGTTCCATTCTTAGTGACTCCTTTTTTAGCAGGGGAAAAAGTACCTACAGATTCTAGATGCATTATAGCCATCAATTCATTGGCTTTATCAATTTTATTTTTTTCTCCCCAAATATTTTTACAGACTTCTACTACTTTTTTTCTTTGAGAGCAGGTTAATCTATTTCCCCAAATTAATTTGTACTCATCTTTGCAGACACAAAGGGTTTGACCTTTATTTTGTTGAGTATTTTCTTTTTTAGTAGCAGTTATTCCATCGTCTTGTTTCTTAGGAGCTTCCATTATATCCACATCAATTATTTTTGATTTGGATGAGATGTTCAAAATAATAACTTCTGCAAAAATTTCCTGTTGACCTCCTTGCCAATATTCACCCTTATCTGGATTTTTGGGATCATTTCCTATTTCTCCTGTTTTCTGCATTTTATCTGTAAGAGGAATAAGAACATCTAAATTGTCAGATGAAAAAGTATGGTCACGGCTGTAAAGTAGATCATCTCCTATAAAGTCATGTTCCCATATTTTCAAAGTACATTTTTTACCTACAAGATTTTTTGATTTAATAGAAACTTTTATTGTTTCTCCAAATTTAGGATTTTTAGTAAAGTCCTTACCATTTATATCAGTCAATTTTATTTGGGTAATTTCTCCTTTTTTATCCGGTTGGTTATTAGGTGAATTAGACCTTGTAGATCCTTTGGGCGAATCCGGTTTTGGCTTTGGAGGAGCTGGTTTTGGTTTCGACTGTGGTTTTTCACTATTATTACTTCCGGTAGGTTTTTTAGGTGGAGGAGTAGGTGCTTTATATTCAGGATTATCAACACTGGCATTATCTGAGGCTTTCAACTTTCCTTTATATTCTGCGATAACATAATATTCATGTTTCTTTTTATCATCTTCTCGCTTATTAGCAATGGCGATATAAGTATTAAGTAAAGAAAAATTCCAACGTGCATACCCTTTGCTGTCTACCTGTACAGGGGAAGATTTTAATATAAATTGATTTTTTTTATTATGGCCTTCACCTATTTCATCATCTTCCCAAAGAGAGAATGTGATATATTCTCCCTCCATTCCTTGACATTTGGCTGTTGCCCATAACCGATCTTTATAGCTTAATTTTTTATTAACCGGGGTTCCATCGTGATAGGTAAGTTTTATTCCCAGAATTTCTTTTTCTTTAGGAGGTGCCTGCTGTTCGTTTTTTTGTGGTTTTACAATAATAGACATAGGTTCTTTTCCTTCAGGACCATGAAGATAGCCTTCAACCCTAAAAGTATATTTCCATGCATCTTTACCAAACGTAAAGTGGTTTATTCCTTGCTTTTTTATTGTAGTTGTGGTAAACTTACCATTCTCTCTCTTTCTGAATAATTCCCAGGTCACAAGTGATTCTTTACGTTCACTAAGCGGAGTATCGGGATACCATTCCGTTACTTTATAAAATGTTTTGACTCCGGTTTTCGGAGATGTATTTCCTGTAATTCTTAAAACACCTTTTTTAGCCATGATTTTTAGTTTTTAGGGTTACCAGGCTTCAGCCTCATTTTCTTCCGTTTCAGCTTTGAATTCATCAAAATTGATAACAGGGTTATACACTTGCTGCTCCTGGCTTTTGGCACTGGCAACATTGCTTTTACCAGCTTCACTTTGCTGACCGTGTTTTAAGATGGTTATTTTGCCGCCTGTGGTGCACATTAACTCAGAGATTTCTGTAAGGCAGCTTTTTCCCATTACTTTTACCTTTTCGTAAGGCTTTTGCCATTTTCCTGCTGCTGCATAAGCGCAGGGAAGATAACCTCCGGAAGTGGGTTTAAGTTTACATTGTCCAAAAGGCTGTGCAGGCGGATCAAGCTGTACATCGTCTTCCGTAACCGCAAGATAGTCTGCTTCTCCTTCTTTATTATTCCAATAGTGCTTCTGGTGGCTGGTGACTTTAAATTTAGGAAACTTGAAACCCTGATTACACTGTACGGTTCCTTTCTGTATGACAAAATATTTTCCATCATGCGGACCTGAGCTGCTTTCTCCACCTTTATCTTTTTGGTCTTGTTTTTCTTCTGTTTTTTCAGAGGATGGGTTTTCACCGGATGGTTGTTCTGATGTAGATTCATCATAAGTTCCTTCCTCTGTAGATTCCTCCTGGGAAGCAGAAGGTTGAGAATCTATCTCTTCATCCATAAACTGAGGCCCTTCCGGAATAAGAATTTTCTTGCCGGGAACAGGTTCCTGCATAATGTCTTCCTCTGAACAATGGAGATTATGATAGGTTTTTAAAATACCTTCATTTTTCAGCTTAAATTGCTGAGCCAGCGAACTGAACGTATCGCCCTGCTGTATGACATAATTTTTCATATTATCCTTGTGTTATAGTGATTATGTGTTTTTGTATGAGCTCCTCTTCACGCCAAAGGCTTACAGTCGCTGAGGCCTGAACCAGGTTCCTGTTTTTCTTATGTGTGGTGTATTCTATAATGATATTTCCTGAAACAGGATCATCAACAGGCTCATTGTACTTTATTCCTGTTCTTAATTCCTGTAAACTGTAAAACGCTGCGCTGTTTCCTGTTAAAGTAGTTGTAATATAGTCCTGATCTTCATTTTCCTGTTCAATTTCCATAGTACAAGGGACAGAGAATGAATTTTGTAAAAAATAAAAGGACTCTGTCCATTCTGTTTTCTTATGAAACCATTCCAGTTTGGGGAATAAAACCTGAAAGAGGAGCGTGCTTTGTAATTGACGCAGGAAAAACTTTTCATCTGAAATATTCTTTTCAAACTTATCCATATAATGTTCTGAAATTTCTCCTGCGAAGAAATCAAGGTTTTTCCGTTGCTCAGAAAAGGCTTGAGTAATCTTTCTATGATCTGTAAATCCTGTAATTTTACCTGAATCATTGAGCGTAAAATCAATGGGCATAATGCTCTTCATGCTGGCAATGGAAAGTCCGCTTATCTTATCTTCGGGAGTGTTTCCATGGGTTTTAAAATGATCCTGGCTGTAGGATATACTATGATGATTTGTACCTTTATCTTTACGAACATCAATACTCACCGTATAATCTATCGTTAAAGTTGGCTCAAATGGACTTTCAAACGTTTCTGCAATGGTATAAGCTTTTGCAAAAAATGAATTGGATAGTTGAGTGGAAGGAAGTGTATTTTTCTTTTCCCGGTCCTTTTGTTTTTCAGTTTGAACTTGCAGAGGGACGAATACCGTTTTAACCTCATTAAGATGATCAAACCATATTTTATCCATTCTCTGACAATGGGAATTATGAAATAATTTAAGCTCTTCCTTGGTTATGCCTAACCGGGAAGCAATGGAATTCAGGGTGTCTCTGTTACGAACCTTATATTCTAAAAAATCAATTTCCATCAAATGTGAATTATCACATAAAACTATAAAAAAACTAAATTTGGAATTAATTTTTAAGGTTAAATTTTAAAAATTGTAGTAAAACTACGACAAAGGTTTCTCAGGTATTTTGATTCAGAACCAAGGGAAGATTTATTAATTTTGTGGAAATGAAATGGAGTAGTACGGTATACTATTTCTGACCTCCAAACATAATCATATGAAAAATAAATATTTACAGAGTCTTTTTATCTTATTGATGGCATTCCAGTTTGGGTATGCAGGGAATTTACGTTATAAATGCTCAAAAATTTCTGTAATCAGACAAGATACAATAAGAATCAAGGAAAGCCTTCATGAAGAGGATATTGAGCCTAATGAATATCTGAAGGACCGGTTAAAACCAATTCAGGCTAACTTTAAGAGAATCAATTCTATTACAAAATGGAGCTCTATTAAAAAGAAAAATATTGAAGGTGAATCTGCTGAAGGGGGAGAAGCTACCTATTATTATCACAACAAACGCTTGGAAAAGATTATGGCCAGACATTACGGGGAAATGGGGCAGGTTCTGATAGAGTATTATCTGCTCAACGGAAAACTATCTTTTGTTTTTGAAAAAGACTATCAGTACAATCGTCCGCTCTTCTATGATAAAAAGGCTATGAAGGAAAATAACGATACGGAAGCTTTTGATTTTGAAAAATCAGAGATCACAGAAACCCGGAATTATTTTGAAGGCGGATCTCTGCTGCATATTGTTAACAGCCAGGATTGTGGTGCACCTTTCAGCGGAGACTATATGAGTGCGGAGGATAAAAGGATGAAAGATGATTTCAAAAGACTCTTAAAGTTGGAGAAAGCAAATTAAATATCTTGGGTGGATTTATGGGATGTTTATTTTTATCACATAGAACATAGATTAAAATAAGTTGATGTAAATGACTTCAAGCAATAGTAAGACAAAAAGTAACCTCCAGCCTCCGTCTTCCAGCTTCCATCCTTATTTCATCTCTTTAATAAGAGAAATACGCTCCTCAACCTCTTTAATTTTAGTGATCCAGTAATTGATGCCTTCCTGATTAGTTACAGTTTCTTTAAAGGCATTGCGATTTACTGTCCATAGTTCAGATCTGTTTTTTTGATACTCAATTTCGCGTTCTCTTTTGGTTTCCGGTTCTATTCGGTATCTCCAATATACCAATGATTGCATGTATTCTGCCCGTATTTTTTCAAAGTAAGCGATAATGGCTTTGCGGTCTTGCGGAATATATCCCGGTCCGGAACAGCCACAGGAATGAAAAGTAATTCCTACCGTATAAAGATCCCGGATATGTGCCCATTGTTTATGATCATTTTTTGCCGGCGATTCAAAGTCCAAACCCATATTGGCCATCAGGTTCCCACATTCGGGGCACTTGGCTTCCACAGAGGCCTGAGCATCTCTGTCTACATCTTTTAACACACGACGTTTGAAGGTTTTCTGACAGTTGAAACAGGCATAATGACATTTATAAACCATCATGGCGTATCGGCACATAGGATAATTTTTGTTTTTGTAGTTATTAATTATTTCTTCTCTTCATAGCTGATTCCCATAAAACTGCTGGCACTTCGTGGATCGTAAACCGACCAGATGCTTCCCCAGGGAAAAATGAAAGTACAGCTTGGGTAAGGGGTCTTCTTTTTCCGGGTTGGAGGTATTCCCAAAACTAAGGTAAGGAATTTATTATTCCGGTAGAATACCTGCATTTCCTTTTCTTCTGTCCATTCATTCCAGTCTTTGGCATCAGTGCTTTCCCATGTATTCATCTGAATGCTGTGCAGCTGGTCTCCCAAAAAGCAGAGACTGAAAGAAAGCTGATAGTCTTCAACCTCTATACTCTTGAAATAATACCAAAAATATCCGGTTTTCACATCCCACATATTATGATACTTTTCTTTGTAAAAATCAGTCTGCTTCAGCTGATCCAGTGGCATTTTCCTGTACAGCTGAGTACTGAAATCTTTCAATTCTATAGTTCCGTTTTCATTATTAACCAGCATATTCAAAAAAATGAAGCTATAAATATACCCGTTTTTTCTTTACAGACAACGAATAACATTTACAGCTTCCAGTAGAAATAGAAAATATCGGTGTTACGGATTTGATATAATTAATGTTGATGGAATATCGGAGAGCCAAAGACTCTTCGTATCGATCAGGTTTTTCCAGCTTTTGCTGCTGATGAGCATCAGATCCTGGGAGTTCAGGAATTCTTTTTCAATTTTTTTCTCGTTATACAAAGTGATGTGGTTCGGAGCAACCTGTTCAATACTTCGGATCAGTTCTTTTACCTCAATATTGTTGCGGATCTGTCCTGCCGCATCCAAAATAATGATCTGAGAGTTATTATTGTTAATCAGTCTTTTGGCATATTCAAGAAGATAGAAATCGCTTAGGTTAAAGATCGGAACGAATACCTTATCTGCAGCTGTAAAATCTTTTTCTACCAATACACCTACAGGAATATTGGTTTTATCCAGGATCTGCAGCGTAAAGTCGTCAAAAGGAGAGTTGTTAAAGATATTTCCTTTACCTTTTACGGTGTTCAGAAGCTTTTCAGGATTAATAATTTTGGTGGTAAAACCGAGTAGTCTT
>NZ_MAYF01000308.1 GCF_001684955.1 Chryseobacterium contaminans
ACAACTTTCACTACTTTATCATAATAAATATCATTTTTTTGAATAATCTTAATTTTTTTAACAAAATTAACATAAAATACACATTTATTAACTAGGATTTAATATATTTACCTCGAATTAAATTCTCAGTGAAATGAATAAAAATTTATTATTTTACTTCTCAATTCTTTTACTCTCCCTATCTGGAATATCCTTTGCCCAGACCTATCAACTCACCGGAAACCCTATCAACACTACAGGCTGGACTGTTGTTCCCAGCGCTACCACAAGTGGAGATTTCATTATGCTTACGGATGATGTAGGAAATAAGTCCGGAGCAATAAAGCTCAACGATCCCATTAATCTGAAATATTGTGATAAATGGAAAGTAGAATTTGATTTCAGAATCAATGGAAATGGAATACCGGGGTTTGGAAAAGGAGACGGGTTTGCCTTTTGGTACCTTGCCAATCCTCCTGTAACAAGCCAACAGGGATCAGGATTAGGAATTCCACAGAATGCAGTTGGTTTTATGGTAGGTTTTGATATTTACAACAATACAACCAGCGCTCAAATGAGCAAGGTGCACATCGCTTATGGTGTAGTTCCTAATACCACAGACACAAATAATATTGAATTTTTCAATACTCCCGGAAGTTCCTTCCATTCCGCAGACCTCAACGCAACACAACCTTTCGTAGGAGATACCTACAAACATGTTGAAGTAACCAGTGAAACAGATCCTGCCAACCCCGCAAACTGGATCATTACTGTAAAAATGGATGGAATCATTATCACATCTCAATCATTTGCCCCTTCAGGCGGAGCTGCAACCATGACACAAGGATATTTTGGTTTCTCGGCATCTACAGGAGGTGCTTCAGCAAGAAATTCTATTAAAAATGTAAAAATATACACAGACAAGGTATCTATTCTCAAAAGTCTGATTACACAATCCTTCTGCCCTAATCCAACTACAGGATACGGAAATGTTAATTTAACAGATTTCAATGCTCAGTTTGTGGCCAATCCCGGAAATTATACTTTCAAGTACTATCCTCAGGGCAGCTCTACCCCTATTGCCAATCCTGCCAACTATGATTTTAATACTAACACAACAGTAACAGTTGTTATTAAAGATAATGCAGGAGTGCTTTGTGACAACCCTGATGGAAAAATCCAGTTGAATCTGGCCGCCTTTAAAGCGAACGACAAAACACTTACAGAATGCAATAACAATAAATTGGGAACTGCTACTTTCAATTTAAATTCTGCTAATGTTACCGATGTACTTGGGGTGACAAAGAAATACTATAAAACACTGAATGATTTAAATTCAGGAACTAATGAAATTTTATATCCGGACACCTATGTATCTGCACCCGGAACAGTTTATGTAAAAGTAACCACTCCGTTAGGATGTACAGGTACAGCTAAAATTAACCTTACTTTTTATCCTGAAACACAAGTAAAAGACGCCACTATCCAATCTTGTTTTATTGAAAACAATGTACTTAACGGTGTATTTAATTTAACAACAGCCAATGTTACTTCGCTCACTACAGGAATCATTAAAAAATATTATACAACAATAGCCAATGCTGTTAATGACACCAACGAGATTACTGATCCTTATCAGTATACCTCAACAAGTACAGCTGTGTACGCCAAGGTAATAGACACTAACGGATGTTTTGCTGTCGCAAAGATTAACCTTGTTGTACTTCCACCTGTTAAATCTTCTATTCTTAAAGATAAAACCATCTGCATAGAGAATAAAACAGATCTGGATGCAGGACCAGGTTTTGACGAATATTTATGGAGTACCGGAGCTAAGACTTCTTCTATTAAAGACGTTAGTGTAGGAACCTATTGGGTTAAACTAAGAACCGGAAACTGCATCACCACACAGGTTGTCAATGTACAGCCCTCTCCTAATCCTGTAATCGCAAGCATTGATATTCACAATAACACCATTATGGTAAATGTGGTGGGTGGAAAATTACCATATCAATATTCATTAGATGGAATCCATTGGCAGACATCAAACACGTTTACCGGTTTGGCCAGAGGAGAAGTAAAGGTTTTCGTAAAAGATTTTTATAACTGTTCTCCTATTGATGTTCAGATTACTGTTCCTAACCTCATCAACGCCATCACCCCTAACGGAGATAATAAAAACGACTTTATTGATTATTCCGCTTTGGCATATAAGAAAAACTTAATATTCACAGTATATGACAGATATGGAAATAAACTTTATGAAGCGAATAAAATAAGAAATTACACATGGGACGGAAGAGCTTATGGTAAAAAAATCCCGTCTGCTACTTACTGGTACACCATCTCATGGAATGAAAATGATAAAAACAATACTGAAACAAAATACTCAGGCTGGGTATTGGTAAAAAACATGGAATAAACATTAATACAAACATCATCACAATCCTTCCACTATGAAAAAAAATCTACTCTTTTTTTTACTGGGCATTTTGCTCTGTTTTCCGGAAAAAACTTTTTCCCAAACCTACCAGCTCACCGGAAATCCCGTAAACACCACAGGCTGGGATCTTGTTTCAGATGCTATTGTAAGCGGAGACTTTATAAGACTTACTACTGACCAAACAAGCAAGTATGGAGCAATAAAACTGTCCACTCCAATTACATTAAGCTATTGTGATAAATGGAAAGTAGAATTTGATTTCAGAATTGATGGAAACGGAACAACCCAGTTTGGACGCGGAGATGGTTTTACATTCTGGTATCTCGCCAACCCTCCAACCGGCTTTGTTTCAGGAGGTGGCCTTGGGATTCCCGCTAATGCATCAGGACTAATGGTAGGCTTTGATATTTTCAATAATACCACAGAAGGCCAAATGAGTAAAGTACATGTCTTATACGGCACAAACAATACGGCTGGCAACAATATAGAATTTAACAATACTCCTGGAAGCACCTTTCATTCTCCAGATCTGAATCCCTCCCAGCCATTTGTAGGTAACAACTACAAACATGTTGAAGTAAACGGAGAAACAGATCTTTCCAATCCTACTAACTGGATTATTAAAATTAAAATAGATGGAGTACTTATTGCCGATCAGTCATTTGCTCCTTCCGGAAATGCCGTAGGAATGACGCAGGGATATTTTGGTTTCTCTGCTGCAACAGGAGGGGCAAGCGCCCGACACTCCATTCAAAATGTTAAAGTTTTTGTTGATAAAGTTCCAATTTTAAATAATATCATAAAACCTTTTGTTTGCACAAACCCTGCAACCGGAAGCGGAACCGTAGATCTTACTTCATACAACAACCAGTTTGTAAACAACCCCGGAAATTATATTTTCACCTATTACCTATTAGGTGTGGCAACTCCTATTGCCAACCCAACCAGTTTTCAATATACAGGAAATACTACCATTAAAGTGGTTGTTAAAGACCCCACATCAACGCTTTGTGATAACGGGGATGGCATTATAGAACTAAACCCCACCCCGTTTGCAGCAACCGATGCAAGCCTTACAGAATGTAACAATAATAACGGAGGCGTTGGCATTTTTGATCTCAATACTGCAGCTGTAACCACTTTAACTGGGGTTACTAAAGAGTTCTACCCAAGTATATATGACCTGAACGCCAGTACCAATCAGATCACTACTCCTTCAGCCTATGTGTCTCCTCCTGGGATTATTTATGTAAGAGTAACTACAGCACAGGGGTGTGTAAGTACTGCTAAAATCACACTGAACACTCATCCTGTTGTTACTGTTTACGATGTTGACATAGAATCATGTTTTATAGAAAGCAATCCTTTAACAGCTTCTTTTAATCTTATTAATGCTGCCGTTGTTCCAAATCCGGCTGGATTTACAAAAAAGTATTACCCTTCTTTAACAGACGCTCTTAACGGAACCAATGAGATCATTACCCCAGCCTCCTATATTGCTCCCAATGGAGTAGCCTATGTTAAAGTTTTCAATACCACCGGGTGCTTTTCAATTGCTAAAATAACTCTAAATGTTAAAGGCCCTGTTCCATCCAGAGTTTTAAAAGATAAAATTATTTGTGTAGAAAGCAAAACAACACTGGATGCCGGCCCAGGATTCAAAAGTTACGAATGGAGTACCGGAGCCACTACACAATCTATTAAAGATGTTGGTGTTGGCATCTATTGGGTGAAACTAAAAACCGGAGAATGCATCACGACTCAAACAGTAACAGTATTTCCGGCTGAAATCCCTGTTATCTCCAGAGTAGATATCTCAGGAGGATCGGTTACGGTATATGCAAATGGAGGAATGCCTCCTTACCAGTATTCAATGGACAATATCATCTGGCAGGACTCCAATGTATTCACCAATATTCCAAGAGGAATTGCCAAAGTATATGTAAAAGACAGTTATAATTGTGAACCAACCACCATTAACATCACGATACCCAATCTGATTAACATCATTACTCCTAATGATGATGGTATTAATGACTTTATTGACTACTCGGCATTAGCTGTCAAATCTAATTTTGATGTTAATATTTTCGACAGGTATGGCGTACAGGTTTTCAAGGCAGATAAAACCAACGGATACAGATGGAATGGCACAGCCAATGGCAGAAGAGTTCCTACAGGAAGTTACTGGTATTCTGTTTCCTGGAATGAAAAAAACAACATAAACCGAATAACACCTGTTAACTTTGCTGGCTGGATTATTGTCAAAAACAGGAATTAACCACGTTTATCATTTATATTAGAAGAGTCACCCCTTTATGCGGGGTGATTTTTTGTATTAATTTGAAAGGATATATTTCATTTAAAAACCTCTTTATTCATATTCAATTCTTAAATTTGTGCTATGAATTATTTGGAAGCTTTAAGCAGAAGATATTCTGTAAAGAAATTTAATCATCAAATTATTCCTCAGGAAATTCTTCACAACATTCTTGAGTCAGGGAAACTGTCTGCAAGCTCTCTGGGACTTCAACCTTATAAAATTCTTGTTGTTGAAAGTGAAGAAATGAAAGAGAAGTTGATTCCTGCTTTTTATAATCCATCCCAGATTTCCACATGCTCTCATCTTGTGGTGATTGTTTCAAAGAAAAATATTGAAGAAAATTATATCCAGGGATATTTTAAGCATATTTCTGAAGTAAGAGAAACTCCAATTGAGCAGCTCACACCATTCAGGAACAGCATCAATCAGCACGTTAATCAAAAAACACAGGATGAAATTTTCAACTGGGCGGAAAAGCAGTCTTATATCGTATTAGCCAATCTGATGTATGCCGCTGCCATTGAAAATATAGACTCATGCCCAATGGAAGGCTTCAGACAAGATTTGATAGAAGAGATCCTGAACATCAATCCTGAAACAGAAAAAGTAACCGTTACCCTCGCTTTAGGCTACCGTTCTGAGGAAGACCACTTCCAGCACATGAAAAAAGTAAGAAAACCAAACGAAAAATTGTTTAAATTTATTTAAATATTTAAATGATTGTACCTAAAGCAAGCACATGATAAAAGCGGATGTATTAGTAATCGGTTCCGGTATCTCCGGACTTTCTTATGCCATTAAAGTTTCTGAACAACTCCCTGATGCAAAAATCATCATTGTAACAAAGTCTGATGAAGACGAAAGCAATACCAAATACGCCCAAGGTGGCCTTGCTGTAGTTACTGACTTTCAGAAAGACAATTTTGAAAAACATATAGAAGACACCATGCGAGCCGGAGACGGTGAAAACAAACGTGATGTTGTAGAAATGGTGGTAAAAGAAGCTCCTGCAAGGTTTAACGAAATTGTAGAATGGGGAGCTCAGTTCGATATGAAAAACGGCAAATTTGCTTTGGGAAGAGAAGGCGGCCATACTGAAAACAGAATCGTTCACCATAAAGATATTACAGGTTTTGAAATTGAACGGGCTTTATTGGAAACCGCCAATAGTAGCCCTAATATTGAAATCTTAGACCATCATTATGTAATTGATATCATTACACAGCACCATGTTCCCGGAAAAGAACTTAACGAAGGAGACATTCACTGCTATGGTGCCTATATCCTGGATGAAAAATCCAAAACCATCAAAAAAATCACATCCAAAATCACATTGGTGGCCACAGGAGGCGCCGGGCATGTTTATAAAAACACCACCAATCCTACGATTGCTACCGGAGACGGAATTGCTTTTGTAGCTCGCGCAAAAGGAAAGGTTTCCAATATGCAATACTACCAGTTTCACCCTACTGCTCTTTATAATAAGATTGACGGAATGCTTTTCCTTATTTCCGAGGCAGTGCGGGGAGACGGTGCCAAATTAAGGACCAAAAGAGGCGAAAAGTTCATGCAGAAATATGATGAACGTGAAGAACTAGCCTCCAGAGATATTGTTGCCAGAGCCATAGATAATGAAATGAAAATTTTAGGGGATGAATATGTAGGTCTGGACTGCCGTGAAATGAATCAGGAAAAATTCCTTGAACACTTCCCCAATATCTATAAAAAATGTAAGGACGAAGGAATTGATCCGTTCACTCAATTAATTCCTGTTGTACCTGCCTGCCACTATCTGATGGGTGGTATTGAAGTTGACAGAGACGGCCAGTCTTCCATCAGAAATCTTTTCGCCGTAGGAGAATGCACCAATTCCGGATTGCACGGAGCCAACAGACTTGCTTCAAACTCTTTACTGGAAGGGTTGGTTTTCGGACATAATGCTGCAATGAAAACAGTTTCCCTTCTTAATGAAAATCTATTCAATTTTGATGATTTAAAAGCAGTTCCGGAGTGGAATGAAGAGGGAATGAAAATCATGGACGAAATGGTCATCATCAGCTATCTGAGGAAACAACTTCAGGAAATGATGAGCGATCTTGTGGGGATTGTAAGAAGCAACAGACGTCTGAATATGGCTCTACAAAAACACCAGGAAATTGCAGCCGCGGTTGATGAAATCTACCACTACTCTATTCTTTCTCCACAATTATCAGAACTGAGAAACTTAACTACCGTTGCTCATCTTATCATTATCCAATCTATGGAAATGACAGAAAACAAAGGAGCATTTTATAATAAAGATTTAGTGTAGAAACTTTATGTAATGAAGATCACAAACTTAAATATAACAACAGAAGTAAATATATTGTTTTATTCAAGAAAGGTAATTATTGCTTTCCTTTTATTCAGTTTTATTTTCATCCTTTCACTTTTCAGAAAAAATCTAAATGATTCGGTACAAATAACATTATTTCTCCTCTCATTTCCTCTTGCCATTATAGCAGGATACTGCATCAATATTTGGTTAAGAAATTATTTTATTTCACAATCTAAATATCCTTTGGTACTAAGTATAATATGCAATGTTTTAGAAATTTCAAGACAAAAAATTTCATCTAAACCTATCGATATCAATCTTGAAGAATTTATAAACGACAATAATTTGTCTTTAACTTACAACTATACCAGTAATCCTACACATCCCATTTTAGTTTTTAATAGAAATAAAATCCGTTATTTTACACAAGAATATGATTGGGATAATTTTAAATGGGATTTCTATATAAAAAGGGAGGGAAGATTCACTAAAGAAGTGTTAAAATATCGGGGAATAAACCAAAACAACACATCTATACAAGACTATATTGAATTTGAAAAAATAGAAGCTAAAAATCATGAAATCATTATTCTATTTATCATTCATGACTTATTATTCGGAAAAGGGTTATCCAGATATTATTAAAAAATATAACAAATGAAAAGACCAAGCTACGTTACAGATAAAGCATTAAAAACATTTATAAAAAATGCCCTTGAAGAAGACATCCAGGATGGAGATCACTCTACCCTTTCAACGATCCCTGAAGACCTTCAGCAAAGTGCTAAATTGTTGGTAAAGCAAGATTGTATCCTTGCAGGGGTAGAGTTGGCTGAAATTATTTTTAAAACTTTTGATAAAAATCTTAAAGTTGAAACCTTCACCAAAGACGGAACTCCTTGTAAAGTGGGAGATATTGCTCTTATTGTAACCGGAAGCGCCAGATCAATTCTTTCCACTGAAAGGTTTGTTCTTAACTGTATGCAGAGAATGAGTGGTATTGCAACACTTACTCATGATTGGGATTCGAGATTGGTAGGCACCAAGACCAAACTTCTGGATACCAGAAAAACAACTCCTAATTTCAGAATGTGCGAAAAATGGGCAGTTGCTATTGGGGGCGGAACCAACCACAGATACGGTCTTTATGATATGATTATGCTTAAAGATAACCATATCGACTACAACGGAAGTATTACCAATGCTGTAAAAATGGCGAAAGACTACGTTAAAAAGACGAAGAAAAAATTAAAAATTGAAGTTGAAACCAGAAATCTGGAAGAAGTTCAGGAAGCCATTAATGCAAAAGTTGACAGAATTATGCTTGATAATATGGATGTTAAGACCATGAAGAAAGCAGTAAAAATGATCAACGGTTCATGTGAGTCTGAAGCATCAGGTGGAATTACCCGTGATATGCTTAAAGAAATTGCATCTACAGGAGTAACCTATATCTCCGTGGGGGCTTTAACACACTCGGCTGAGAATATAGATTTGAGTCTCAAAGCCGTGAAATAGCGTTGAATTTTTAATAAAAACACACCCTCTTTATTAAAAACTCAATAACATGACTTTTTTCATACAAAATGTCATTTTTTATCCATTTTACTGAGATCCAGAGGTTTAACATTATTAAGACTGATTAAAAATTAACATTGAGTTAATAATAGTTAAAATATATTTTGCGAATTTTGCAGAAAATTAAATCTAATTATTACTAACGATTATGAAATTAATCAACAAAACGATGCTAACTGCAGTAATTACTTTATCTACAGCTAGTATCTATTATGCTCAACAAGGTAATGACACAGTGCAAGCTAAGTCTAAAGACATTGAAGAGGTAATCTTAAAAGGTGTTACAGATATCGCTAAAGATAGAAAGACACCAGTAGCTGTTTCTAACATTAAAGCAGCTCAGATTCTTGAAAGACAAGGAAATCAAGAACTTGTTGAAATTTTAAATACAACACCTTCTGTATATGCAACTAAAGGTGGTGGTGGTTTCGGAGACTCTCAGATTGTAATCAGAGGATTCGAATCAAGAAACATCGCAGTAATGGTAAACGGTATGCCTGTAAATGATATGGAAGGGGGTACAGTTTACATGTCAAACTGGACAGGTTTAGCAGATGTAACAAGTACTATGCAGGTACAAAGAGGACTTGGTTCTTCTAAATTAGCCATCGCTTCTGTAGGAGGTACAATGAACTTCCTTACAAGATCTGCAGATATGAAAAAAGGAGGTATCGTTAGATTAGGAGTTGGTAACAATGACTTCTTAAAAACCTCTTTTGCCTATAATACAGGTAAATCAGAAAAGGGCTGGTCTTCTTCATTCTTAATGAGCAGACAAGCTGGGGGTACATATATCCAAAATACAGATTATGAATCCTATGCTTATTTCTTTGCTCTGGGTTGGGAACCAAACAAAAAGCATAATTTCCAATTCACTATCACTGGATCTCCTCAATGGCATGATCAAAGAACTTACTCTCCTTTCATTAAGGATTACATAAACTATAATCCAGATCATGATAATACACCTGACAGAACGTACAATTCTGACTGGGGATATTATATCAATGCAGATGGATCAAGAACTCCAATTGCAAACAGAGCCAATTATTACTCTAAGCCAGTAATGATGTTGAACTGGGATTGGACAATGAGTGAAAAATCTAAGTTAAGTACTGTTCTATATATGTCTAATGGTAGAGGTGGTGGAACAGGAGATCTTGGAAGCTACTGGAATGGAAAATTTGGAAGCAACGGAAGCCCTACTACCAATGCAATCAATTTTTACAGAAGACCAGATGGAACTTATGACTATAACCAAATCTTTGCTTTAAACAGTGGTTTAGCAGCAGCTGGTGACCCTTATATGGTGACTAACCCTGCCAATGGAAAACAATACCAAGTAAGAGATGGTATCATCAGAAGATCAAGTATTAACTCTCATAACTGGTATGGTATCTTAGCAAACTTCCAGCACAAAATTAATGACAACTGGAATTTCTCAATTGGTACAGATGATAGATATTACTATGGTTACCACTATCAAGTAGTTTCTGATCTATACGGAGCTAAAGGATATAAAGAAATTCTAAACAAAAATGTTGCGCCTTATATACCATCAAGAGGATATGATTACAAACAACTTGCTTGGAACCCATTTGGAGGGAAAACAGCTCCTTTAAATGAACAGATTGGATACAGCAACGATGGAGAAGTTATCTGGTACAGTGCATTCGGTCAGGTAGAATATACTAAAGATAAATTATCCGCATTCCTTCAGGGATCCGTTTCTAATCAAGGGTATCAGAGAATTGATAACTTCGTTCAGGATGGTGTAACTAAACAGCAAGGACAAGTTGTTAACACAAAAACAGGATTCAAAAACCTTTTCGGATATAACATTAAAGGGGGTGCCAACTATAACATTGACAATAATCACAATGTATTTGCAAACATTGGTTACTACAGCAAGCAGCCGTTCATGAACTCTGTTTACCCAAGTAATTTCCAGGTTCTAAACCCTAGCTTAACTAATGAGAAAATCTTCTCAGCTGAAGTTGGATACGGTTTCAGGTCTCCTAAATTCAGTGCAAATGTTAACTTATACAGAACTGAATGGAGAGACAGATGGTTAAGAAGAACGAACCAGACATTTACATTAGCTGATAATACAACAGCTACAGGATATGCTGAAATCAGTGGTATTACTGAAATTCACCAAGGAGTTGAATTTGATGCAGTTTATAAACCAACTAACTTCTTAGAATTCCAGGGTATGTTCTCTTGGGGAGACTATTACTACAAAGGAAATGCTACAGGAGCAGCATTTGATGATAACAACAACCCGCTTGCATTATCTGGAACCTCAACTTCAACAACACTTTATCTGGATAAAGTAAAAGTAGGAGGAACAAGTAACAACAGTATCCCTCAATTAACAGCTTCATTAGGAGCTACTGTTAAACCAGTAAAAGACCTTAGTATCTTCGGAACATGGAGATATGTAGGAAAAGTATATTCATCTATTGATATTGCTACTTTCTCTAACCAAGCTGCACAGGACAAAGGAGTATTACAATTACCTGATTTCAACTTATTTGATTTAGGGATTTCATACAAAATCAAGTTAAAAGACGCTTCTCAGTATTTCACAATCGGAGCAAACGTTTACAACTTGTTTGATACATTCTATATTTCTGATGCTTCAACAAACGTATTTGCATCTGATGCACCTTCAAAACTAGCTGACGGTTCAAACAATACAGCTAAGAAGACGTACGAACAATTAGGATATATGTATAAAGGTGTTGCAACAGATAACCGTGTTTTATTCGGATTCGGTAGAACTTGGGCTGCAACTCTATCATTCAACTTCTAATTATCACAATATTAGATTTTCTCAATATGAATCCCGGCTTTGAGCCGGGATTTTTGTTATCTTTGTCTACAAAAAAAATAGATTATGGATTTTTACAAGATTTTACTTAATGCCCACAAAGGATTCGGATATCTTGAATTACTTTTGGTAGCATTATTTATCATTGCACTTTTAGCTACCATGTTCGGTTTCAGTGGAAAAGTGAACAAGTTTTTAAAGAAGACTACACTTTTTACAATGATCTTCTTCCACATTCAGTTTCTAGCAGGTCTTTTCTTGTTATTTGTTTCACCTGGTGTTAAAGCAGCTTTATCTTCAGGAACATTAATGAGTGATGCTTATGCAAGATTCCAATATGTTGAACACCCATTTTCTATGCTTATCGCAGCAGTATTAATGACCATCGTTAACAAAAAAGTAAAATCTAACGATACTATTTCCCTTGGGATTACCATTATGGGATTAATTGCTGTAGGTTTATTTGCATTCGCGTTCCCTTGGACAAGAGTCTTTGGGGCTTAAAACAGACAAAGAAATTATATGCGTTATAATTTATAAATAGTTTAATCTTAAATTTTTAATTAAATCAATGAAAGTAGCTGTAGTAGGTTCAACAGGAATGGTTGGACAAGTTATGCTGAAAGTTTTGGAAGAAAGAAACTTCCCTGTAACAGAATTAATTCCGGTAGCATCCGAAAAATCTGTAGGCAAGAAGGTGAAGTATAAACAGAAGGAATTTACGATTGTAAGCATGAAGGACGCTATAGCTGCCAAACCGGATATTGCTATCTTCTCTGCCGGAGGTTCTACTTCCCTTGAATATGCTCCTTTATTTGCAGAAGCGGGAGTAACAGTTATTGACAATTCTTCAGCATGGAGAATGGATCCTGATAAAAAATTAGTCGTGCCTGAAATTAATGCAGATGTATTGACTAAAGAAGACAAGATCATTGCAAATCCGAACTGTTCTACCATTCAGTTGGTAATGGTTTTAGGACCTTTGAACAAAAAATATGATTTAAAAAGAGTTATTGTTTCTACTTACCAGTCTGTAACAGGAACAGGTAAAGCTGCAGTTGACCAATTAAACGGGGAAATCAGCGGAGATGATGCTACTGCAAAAGTATATCCATATCAGATCTTCAAGAATGCATTGCCACATTGTGATGTATTTGCTGATGATGATTATACTAAAGAAGAAATTAAATTAATGAAGGAACCTAAGAAAATTTTAGGAGATGATACCTTCAATTTAACAGCTACCGCAGTAAGAGTTCCGGTTCAGGGCGGTCACTCAGAAAGTGTAAACATCGAATTTGAAAACGAATTTGAATTGGATGAAGTAAGAAAAATCTTATCTGAAACTCCTGGTGTAGTAGTAATGGATGATGTGAAAAACAACCACTACCCGATGCCACTATACTCAGAAGGAAAAGATGAAGTCTTCGTAGGAAGAATCAGACGAGACCTGTCTCAGCCAAAAACGCTCAATCTTTGGATTGTAGCAGACAACCTGAGGAAAGGAGCCGCAACCAACGCTGTACAAATTGCAGAGTACCTTGTAGCAAACAACTTAGTATAAACTAACAATATAAAAAAGAGTCTCAGAATTGAGATTCTTTTTTTTATCAAACACATTTATGAATACCCACAAAGAAAAAATAGGATTTCAAAAAATCATTGCTGCATTTGGAGTTATTCTTTTTGTAGGAAAGATTATTGCATGGAGGCTCACCAATTCCGATGCTGTATTTTCAGATGCCATGGAAAGCATTGTGAACGTTATCAGTGCGTTTATGGGATTATACTCACTTCACTTAGCAGCAAAACCTAAGGACGAAGATCATCCTTATGGCCATGGAAAGGTTGAATTCGTTACTTCCGGTATTGAAGGAGCTTTAATCGCCATTGCTGGTTTAATGATTATTTACGAAGGTGTCCACAGCCTTATTGTAGGAAAGACCTTAAGTAAAATTGATCTTGGGATATGGATTATTATGGCCACTGCCATTATCAACTATCTTTTAGGGTATATCTCCATAAAAAAAGGTCAAAGAGAAAATTCCCTTGTTCTTATTTCATCCGGAAAACACCTTCAGTCTGATACCATCACTACCCTTGGTGTAGTCGCCAGTTTGGTGGTTGTTTACTTCACAAAAATCTATTGGCTGGATTCAGTTGTTGCTTTGATCTTTGGGCTTTATATCATATTCGTAGGCTATAAAATTGTCAGAAAATCTTTGAGTGGCATTATGGATGAACAGGACCCTGAAATACTGCATCAGGTTATTAAAATCCTTGAAAAAAACAGGCACACAGAATGGATAGATATTCACAATATGAAAATCCAGCAGTTCGGAGCTTCACTTCATATTGATGCCCATATCACCTTACCCTGGTATTATGACCTTCGGGATGCCCATAATGAAATGGAAAAAGTCATTATTCTATTAGCCAATAATATCAAAAGAAGCATTGAATTCAATTTCCATATGGATGACTGCAAACCTATTTCATGTCCGGTATGTCAGATTGAAAACTGTCCTGTCCGCCAAAAAGACTTCGTAAAAAGAGTGGAATGGACTGCGGAGAATGTTACAAGTGCGGACAAGCACACTATAGAATAGAAAGCTAAAAAGGCTGAGAAAACAAAATAGGGGTACATTACAGTCCAATTGTCTTCCTCAGCCTTATTTGTTTATTTTCCTTCCATCTGTTTTCTATAGTAAAACATCGGAACTATTAAAAGAATGATTAAAGGCTGAATCACAAACCTTCTCATATAAAAGGAAAAGAGATATCCTATATTGAATTTATTTTGAATACAAAACAGATAAATAGGGAACGCTATCGCAAAAACAATAATCATCATTAAAGCGCCTTGCATTGTCCATTGTTTATTTCTAAACAGCCCTTGAATAATCAGGCAAGAAAAAATAAGATTCAGCACAAATCTCAACAAATGACTTCCTATTAATTTTCCCCATTCAAACGCAGGAAAGCTAATATTTTTAATACCCTCATGGAAGTAATCCAGAAACGGATCATAAAACATTTTATCTTCCACTACTCTGACTCCTATCAAGCCACAGATTCCTAAAACAACAAGAAGCCAGCTAAGAATTTTCATGTTTTAAAGCAAAGAATTTAATCCAGATTAACCAAAGCAAAACAACACTGCCGTAAATAATTGCCGGGAAGACAAAGTCATGAAACATTTTGCCATATTCCTTGTGCTCTGCCATTACAATATTCAAACCCACAATCCGTAAAAGATTCATAATATACAGTAAAACCAGCCCTGCCAGTATAAAAACAAACGTCTTGGAACCTTTATAAAAAGCAAAAACAAAAGATACAAACAGGATCATGATGGAAATGGCATTGCAGCCTTCCACCATTCTTGTTACATATTGTTTTTTTACATAGAACCATACCTGTTCGTTCCTCACATCATTGTAAAGTTGAGAGGGATACCCTAAAACATTTTGTATTGCGTTCACCTGGTTGGCGATAATTCTTGAAAAAGGATCCAAACCGGAATCCTTGTTCGCATTCAGATAAAATTGATACGCAAAAAGCAACACCAGATAAATAATGATGAAGCGCAGCAAAATCCCTAACACCGGCTTAAAGTCCTTTAACATGTTACAAAGATAAAAATTAGACTGTAATAACCTGAATGAGAAACAAGAAAGTTAAATCATTCCACTAAAACAGGATATAGAAAGCCTAAAATACACTATACAGTGACAAATCAAAGTAAAACTTACTTAAAACATCATAATGAAGCTTATAAAAACAAACTTCATCTCCTATTTTCACATTCAGCTCTCCCTTCTTCCAGCTTCCTACTTCCAGCCTAATACGATTCGTCTTAAATTAGTATATTTGTTTCCATATTAATTATGACTTCTGAACACGCAAATCGATTTTTTGAAAGCCAACTAGGCAAAAAATCCTCTGAATTCATCACATTAGCTCAAAGTGGTTCTGCGAGGGTCAACTTTCTGGCCATCACCGATACTGAAAAATATATTGTCACCTACAATGAGAATATTCCTGAAAATGAAAGTTTTATTTATTATTCAGAAATATTTTCAGCGCTTAATCTTAATACTCCCACCATTCTTGCCCTCTCAGAAGACAGGAAAATGTATGTACAGGAATTTTTAGGCGAGCAGACTTTATCAGAGATAATTACTAAAGAACATGTATCACCTCATGTAGAATCTTTGGTAAAGCAAACATTGAAAAAGCTATTCAAACTGCAGATCCAAACACAGGGGAAAATTGATTTTTCCAAAACATTTGAGTACGAAAGTTATGATGAGCTTCCCGTGATTCATGATCTGTATTATTTTAAAAACTTCGTGGCAGATGTTCTGGAACTGGAATATAATAAATCAACCTTACTGAAGGAGTTCAAACAAATTGCATCATTGGTGGAGAGTCTTGAACCTAAAGGCATCATGATCCGGGATTTTCAGGCCAGAAACATTATGGTGAATGAAAAAGATGAAGTTTCGTTTATAGATTATCAGTCAGCAATGAAAGGTCCTTTGATGTATGATGTCATATCATTTTTGTTTCAGGCTAAGGCAGATTTCCCTGAAGATTTTAAAAATGAAATGCTGGATTTTTACATCCAACTATTTAAGGATCAGAAAACTCAACATCAACTAAAAAACTCGGTTAAACCAATACAAATGATGAGATTCCTTCAAGTCTTAGGAGCCTATGGCTTCAGAGGCCTGATTCAAAGGAAGCAGCATTTTATGGCCAGCCTTGAAAAAGGAGTCCGAAACATCACAGAATTTGCTTCTTCCTGGGAAGACATGAAAAATTATCCGGAACTTAATAAGGTTATAAAACAATTATCATTAGAAGGTACCCGTAAAAAAATTGATACCATTTTAAATGAGTAATTTGGGAACCAATACAACCTACTTTAAAACTTAAAATACCTTAATGGTTAAATCCAGTAAATAAAAAAATAAAGAAGAAATGCTACACATAGACATCCACAGTTTTTCGTATAAAAAAGGAGGAATTCCAAAAGATAACTCAGGAAACGGAGGCGGTTTTGCCTTTGACTGCAGAGGGATTTTAAACCCTGGAAGAATTGAAGAATATAAAACTCAGACCGGAAATGATATCGGTGTACAGGAATATCTTGAAACCAAAACTGAAATGCCTAAGTTTCTGGAACTGGTAAAATCTATCGTATCTATCAATATTGAAAATTATCTGGAAAGAGGGTTTGAAAACCTGCAGATCAACTTCGGTTGTACAGGCGGGCAGCACAGATCTGTTTATTCTGCTATAAAAATTGCTGAATTCATCAAGGAAAAATATCCAGAGGGAACACTGATTACCATTCATCACGACGAACAACCACAACTGAACATTAGTAATGAGTAATGCGCAATCAGTAATATTCGTGTCCCGTTATTACATTACTCATTACTTATCATTTATTACTCATATTATATGAAGGCACTTATTTTCGCCGCTGGAAAAGGCACCAGGCTTAAGCCATTTACGGACCACCACCCTAAAGCTCTGGCTAAGGTGAATGACATTCCTCTTCTGGAGAGAAATATCAATTATCTGAAAAGCTATGGAATAAAAGATTTTGTGATAAATATTCATCATTTTGGAGATCAGATTGTTGATTTTTTAAATAAAAATGATAACTTCGGCTGTAAGATTGAAATCTCCGATGAAACCAATGAGTTATTGGAAACCGGAGGCGGCTTGATTTTTGCCAGAAGATTTCTTGACCATGGAGAAGATTTTTTAATTTTAAATGCTGATATTTTAACCGATCTCAATATTAATGCATTGGTGGAATATCACAAAAAAATAAAAGATTTTGCTACTTTAGCGGTATCGGACCGTGAAAGTTCAAGAAAACTTCTTTTCAATGATGATATGGTATTAAGAGGTTGGCTGAATGTACAAACAGGAGAACAAAGGCTTGCTGAGTTCAATAAAGGATTTAAAGCTCTTGCCTTCAGTGGCGTTCACTGTATCAACCCGGTCATCTTTGAAAAAATAAAAAGAAAAGGCAAATTCTCTGTTATGGAAGAATATCTGGATCTGATGCAAACCGAACATATACATGGTTTTCTGCATGACAGTATTCTTATAGATGTTGGAAGACCGGAATCTGTAATAGAAGCCGAAAAATATTTTAAATAATTTGTGCAAATGGAAATGGATGGAATTAGGGATGAAAGCCTGGTAAACCCTGAATTAGATATTAACGAAACGAAATTACACAACAGTTTCAGACAAAAAACATGGGATGAAACCATTACTAAAGACAGCTGGATGGTTTTCAAAATTATGGCAGAATTTGTAGATGGCTACGAAAAACTGGCAAAAATTGGCCCATGTGTATCTATATTTGGTTCAGCCCGTCTGAAACCGGAAAATAAATACTATGAAATGGCGGTAGAAATTGCCGAGAAAATCACCAAACTAGGTTTCGGAATTATTACCGGAGGAGGTCCCGGAATTATGGAAGCAGGAAACAAAGGTGCTTTCAATGCGAAAGGAAAATCAATAGGACTTAATATTGACCTTCCTTTTGAGCAACATTTTAATCCATATATCAACAAATCTTATTCTATGAACTTCGATTACTTTTTCGTGAGAAAAGTAATGTTTGTAAAATATTCCCAGGGATTTGTAGTAATGCCAGGAGGTTTCGGAACTTTGGATGAGCTTACTGAAGCCATGACTTTAATTCAAACCAATAAAATTGGTAAATTTCCAATCGTTTTGGTAGGAAGTGAATTCTGGGGTGGATTATTAGACTGGTTCAAAGCTACCCTACTGAAAGAAGGAATGATTGCAGAAGATGATCTTGATCTTTACAGAGTAGTAGACACTGCTGATGAAGCTGTAGCGCACATTAAAGCTTTCTATGATAAATATTCTGTGAATGTAAATTTTTAATTGGCATATTATTTGTGAACTATAACTAGCAAGAATGATTGTAAATCTATTAATTAAGATGAAAAAACTTTTATATATATCAGGAATTTTAACATTTTTTGTGTTAATGAGTTTTATGTATGTAGACTTTTTCTCTTCAATGACCAAAGTGGATTATATTGATGGAAGCAAGACATTGAAGTTTACCACAAAAATGAATACAAGCCATATCTCGGACGCTATTAAGATCAATCCTAACACAGCAGGATTTGAAGCGGAAGTGAAAAAATATGTGAACAATAATTTTGATGTGTTTGTCAATGGTGCTCCCAAAACAATTACCTTCACGGGAAGTCAGATCAGCGGAGAAACTGTATGGGTATATTTTGAGACCGGTGGGGTTTCAGATATCAATACCTTAAAAATTAAAAATACGATCCTTTTAAGCGCTTTTCCGAAGCAAATCAACCTGGTGAGTATCGCCTATAAAGGCAGCCAGAAAATGATGAACTTCCAACGAGGAAAAGAAGTGAATGAGGTTTCTTTTTAGATAAATAATTTTGTAATATAAAAACCACTGCTTTTGCGGTGGTTTTTTATTTTCTATGATTACTTTTTGCTCATTACATACATTCTTACTTCATATTCAATATCATTTTTATCATATTGAAAAGCTATTTTTTCTAAAGACCAACCTTGAGAATTGCTACCTTCTACCAAAAATAAATTCTCCGTTTTGATGGTTTTTCATAATCTCACTCTTATATTTAAATCTGTAATCATAAGCTGCTCCATTTCCTTTACTCATATAAAAAACCTGACATCACTTTTCCTATGGCATACTTTGTATTTTTAAACATATGTTCTTTAGGTCTCCTATATAATAAAAAAGGGTAATCAATACCAGAATACAAGAAATATAAATGAATAAAAAAATAAAACTCTCAAATTAAGTCATAAAAAAACCGGCTCTTTCAAGCCGGTTTCATTTTTACAAAAACAAAATAATTATTGTCCTTTGATTTTAAAATCATCCACTTCCCACGTTGAAGCAGCAGATGTTGTAGAAGTATATTTAAATGCAATTCTTACATTTTTACCTAAGAAAGCACTTAAGTCTACATTTCCTGAACTGACCCAATCTCCGAAGGCTCCGGTATTAGTATCCAGAATAGCCGGAAGCGGAGTCCATGTTGTAGTTGTTACATCACCTGTATAATTATCTGTAGCAAACACCTGTAAAGCATTTCCTGCATATCTTACATCAGTAGTAAAGGTTACTACAGCTTTAGATTTTCCAACTAAGCTCACTGCTTTAGAAATTAACCAGTCTTCATTATCAAAATTATTCCCTGCACCTCCTGCATTACCATTCATCATTGCATAATAATTTGTTCCGTTTCCTTGGTTGGATGTATTCCAGAATTGGTTTGGTCCTACTTTATTAACGGCTGTCCACTCTGTATTATTAAATCCTCCTGAAGCGAAATCATCCTTATACAGAACAGGAAGCGGAGTATAAATACTTCCATCACATCTAGGATTAGTTAATTGAAGATCCGGAAGTTTTGTGAACCATAATTGATATGTACCATTGAATACACTTAAAATAGCATATACATCACCTTTTCCTCCTGCTACTTCAATAGTACTTGCTGCTTTTCCTGCAAATACAGCACGCCCGCTCGTTCTTAAAGTAATTGTCTTTCCTGAACAGTCTTCTAAAGTTCTGTTAGAAACAGCTGTGCCGTCTGCATATGTTTTTCCTAAATCTCCATTAATGAACTCAAGATCTTTTATTTTGATCCACCTTCCAACATCAGCTGTTGTTAACTGAGAAATTGTTCTTTCAGAAGCTATAACTGTTCTGGCAGGTTCATTGGAATCATATAAATGTTTGTATATATTTTCTTCTCTGATTCTGTATCCAATAGTAGATACTGACTCATTAGATCCTAGCTGTAATTCTCCGGAAACATTCCTTAAATACAATCCTTTAAGCTTAATATAAAGGTCTTTTCCCACTTTAAATCTTGCATCCTGGAATAAGTCTGTTTTATTGATATTGATCTTAATTCCTCCTGTTGCATCCTCTACATATAGATATTTGAATAAGTTTCCTGCTTCATCATTAGCCGTAACCTGAGCTTTTACATAGAAATCTCCTGTAATCTCTGCTAATACCAATCCGTTTGTAGGTAATGAAGCACCAAGTTGCTTGATATCTGCAATAGTTTTAGTTGTAAGGTTTGCATTGCTAAATCTACAAGGGTTTTCCTGAATTTCATCCTGGCGTGGGAAATGCGGATCTTTTCCTTCAGCATTCAGTGGGCCACCTTCCATATCAAGATCAGTAACTTTATTGATATAGAATTGGTACGTTGTATTGGACCCAGATTGGAACTTACTGAATATTCCTTTAAAGGTTCCCTGTCCGGCTGGAATATATTGATTGGCAAAAGAAGAATATCCACTGTTTCTTACCACTGCAGTGTTTTTGTAAACTTTGGCTAATTTGTCCCAATTCTGACCAATTACTTTATCCACAGTTTCACCATTAGGTGCATAGTTAGAGCATAATGCTCTGGCATCAAACTCTACATTATTCAGTTGAACTAAACAACCGATTAGGTCTTCATTAGCTTTAAGATCTGCTATAGAGATTACTCTTGGAGTGATTTCCCCTCTTGTAGTACAAGATCTTAAAATTACACTTGGCGCTAATTTCTCAGGGATTCTGGATACTCCGTTTGCTGTAGATTCTGCTCCTGTTTTTACCCCAAGCTGAACTACACCTCCATAAGTACCTACCGCAAGCCCGTTAAGTTTTACATATATTTTAGATCCCTGTGGAAATCTTGTATAAGAACTTACCATATCTACACTGATGGTAAAACCATGAGTAGGATCTTTCAATGCATCCTGAATATAGATTGTTTTATAGATATTCCCGGTTTCATCCGTAGAAGAAACATATCCTTCGATAAACAAATCATCACTTGGATCATTAGGCTTATCTGCCGGGAATACATACGCAGCCCCTGAAGGGTTATTTTCAGTAAACTTCTTTTTTAACTCACTTAGGGTTACATTAGCCTTAAAATCGGCAACACATGCATAACCATCAAGATTGGGTTCATCATATTTATCATCGTGTACACATCCTACGGTAATCCATAGAGAAGCGACTGCGATACAAATATATTTTAAAATTGAATTATATTTTTTCATTGTAGTCTTTGTTAGAATCTTAAATAAACATTAGTAAAGAAAGTTCTTCCTCTATCATACCAAAGCTTTGGTCCGAAATAAGGAATTGCTCTTTGGGATTCTGCAAGTGCATCCGTAAAGTTAGCAGCTCTTCCCTGTTCAAATCCACCTGTTACATAATTTCTGTTATTTAAGATATTATTCACAGAAATGCTTACCCCAATTCTATATTTCCCAAATTGGAAAGATTTACCGGCATTAGCATTCAGCATAAATTGGTCATCAAATTTCTTTTGAGCAGTAAGTTGCTGAATAACTTCCGGTGTAGCTCCATCATAAATAAGACCTCCTGAATCAGGAATTGTATACATTGCAGCCGTTTTGTTAAGTGCAGAGAAATCAAGATACTGATCCATCAGATAATTAGCGGAAGCTCCTACCCACCAGTATTTAGGTGAATTGTATTTTAATCCTAAAGAGAATGCTTTTTGAGGGGTACCAGCTACTTTATAATCTTTTACATTGGCTGCACCATAGCTTCTGAAACCATTAAGATCATCAACTGAATATACCTGTGGAGTGTTTGTAAATTTGTATTCCCCAACACTTGCTACCCCTATAGCATTAATAGTAGGTGTAATTTTTACATCAAAGCCTAATTCAGCTCCAATATATCTCTTATCAGCACCACTCATTGCTTCATTAATCAGTGTATTGTATGATCCTGAGTCTGTAGAAACTGCTGCATAATATCTTGCTAATTCGGTAGAGTTACTGATTGTAGTATAGTATCCTGATAGTCTTAATTTTAAGATCTGACCTCTCATGATATAACTGATATCATTAGAGTTGATAATTTGATTTTTTACACCAGGAGTTAAGAAATCTGAAACCCTAGGATTGATGTAGATTTCATTAAGTGTAGGAGCTAAGCTAAAGAAAGCACCATTATATACGATAAAGTTTTTACCATTGATTTTATAGGTAATCTTCCCTTTAATACCAGCGTCTAAAGCATTATATACTGCACTTTTTCCTTTAGAATTGTTTGTAAACTGTGCAATTCCACTTCTGTAATCTCCATTTCTGTAAGACTCAGATTGTGAAGCAAAGATGGAAGCCACTACATTCCATTTGTTGAAATCAATTTCAGTAGAAACATTTAATGAATAATGATTTCTGGTCAACTGATAAGAATATTGAGTTCTGTCTCCTACTCTTACTTTAGTATTTTCATCATCAAGGTTATATCTTACATCATTGTTAAAAGGATTAAGATTATTAGCATAGTTTGCTCCTAATAAATCATTAATTCTTCTGAAATTGTCTGATTTTAAGTTCTGATAATTAAAGTTAATATTCAACTTCCAGTTATCTTTCAGCTTCGTATCAAAGTGTGATGAAAAATTGAAAGTTTTGTCTTTATTCACATCATCAATTAATGTATAAGACGCACCTCTCTCCGAACCATCCATATTCGTTTTATTAATACGGTTGGTATTATATAGATAATTCCAGTCGATTTGAGATTGTTGTCTAAACTCATCAGCTGTCAGAAGGCCATAGCTTGGTAATTTTCTGTAATAAGTAGGATTAGGATCCGCAGCATGGAACCAGTCTAATCTACTTCTTGCATCACTACCAAACTGATAAGAAACGGTATTGATCCAGTTAGAGTTTTTACCTATTTTTAAGTAATCTGTTAACATGAATACCGGCTCATACACATTTCTGATTCTGGAATTTCTTTTTTCTCCATCTTGCCATCCCCAGTATGAGTTATAGTTTTTACCCATCAGGTCATAAACCTCCTGAGTATTTGGAGCGTTAGAAGCCCTGTAGGTTGGAGATCCGAAAGCAGTTAAGTTAATAGAATGTCTGTCACTGAATTTCTTTTCAATAGAAGCAAAATAAGCATATGCGTCCTGATATACTCCATCAATGATTGCTCTGTCTCCCCATCTTCTACTTGCTGAGAATGTAAATGCCCAACCATCTTTAGATAGGCCTGAAGAATAAGTAGCAATTGCTCTATGCAGATAACTTCTGTTGGTAAATGAATACGCCAATGAAGTTTGTTTTCTATAGCTGGAAGCTCTTGTATTATAATATACGGCTCCACCTAAATTACCAAAAGTATATTCTGAAGGAGTAATGTTATCTACATTTTCATAAGGGTATCTTGTTACATCATTAAGACCTCCCCAGTTATTAAAGTCTACTTTTCCGTCATCATTTTTAGACATGGATACCCCATTAAAAAGTACATCCTCAAATCTGTTATCTACACCTCTCGGTCTGAACCAGTAAGCACCCAGTTCAAAAGCGGAAACATTCTGGAAAGCATCTCTTCCTGAACTTAAAAGTCCTACAGTAGGCTGCATTGATGAGCCTCCATCTTCAGTATCATTTGCTGAGTCGTCAATAACTATTACTCCTGCATCTGATCCTAAGTTGTAATTAAGTGTAATCACACCTAAATCTTTTCTCTTCTCATCTGCAGTAACATCAAACTCTAAGATTTTAGATTCAAAGTTTGGTTTTGTTACGGTGATAAGATAATGGCCAGGTTTTAAATCCACAAACTGGAAGTATCCAATTTTATCCACAGATGTGTCATCAGTGGACTGTGCTAGATCTACTTCTGCTTTCTCCAAAGGCTTACCATCCTGATCTTTAACATACGCAAATACAGTAGTTTGCGCAAAATAGAAAGAGGCAGGCATTAAAGTAAACAAAGAGATTAGGGATAGTTTTTTAATCATAATAAACTTATTTTTAACTCCTTCTTTATTTAAAGGGCAACAAATTTAGGACTATTTTCATTAACTCAAACATTTTTAGCTATTTATTCTATTAATTTTTCTTAACCTCCATTCATTATCCTAAAAATATGGGCTAATTTTAATCAATCACAAAAAAGGCGAATAGATTTTAGGAAAAGCATTCCACAATCATTACAGAAT
>NZ_MAYF01000309.1 GCF_001684955.1 Chryseobacterium contaminans
TTTTGATCTCCTGAAAATCAATTTTTCTTTTAAAGAAAGGCTTTTTAGACAGTTTGTCCGATTAAATCAAAACCTCTTTAGCATTGAAAAACTAAGGAATGGTCGATTATCAGCTTTTGTTTGGAACTTGAAAAATTTCCAGAGTAGGAATCATCACCAAATGTTTCGAGTAAAATCAGTCTGAAGACCGTTCTAAAAATTCAATATTTCTCTTCAACCCTGCAAATTTGGTTCTCTTTACAGGTGATTTCCTGAAGATCTCGGAGAAGATTTCCTGGGTGAGTTCTTTCCATTCTCCCTTTTTGAAATTTTTCAGGGCTTCATTGGGCTGAAATCGGCTCTGTTTATTAGGCGCGGAAAATCTGTTCCAAGGACATACATCCTGACAGATATCACAGCCAAACATCCAGTCTTCCATTTTATTTTTGAAATGATCCGGGATTTCATTTTTCAGTTCTATAGTAGCATAAGAAATGCATTTGCTTCCATCAATAATTTTTTCAGAAACAATAGCATCCGTGGGGCAGGCATCTATACATTTTCTACAGGTTCCGCAATGATCCGTTGTTTCATGATCGGCAATAAGTTCCAGATCACAGATAATTTCAGCCAGGAAATAAAAAGATCCGTTCTGTTTGGTAATCAGGTTGGCATTCTTCCCTACCCAGCCAATTCCTGATTTTCTGGCCCAGCTTCTCTCCAATACCGGAGCAGAGTCTACAAAAACACGGAAGCCAAACTCTCCAATTTCCTCTTGTAATTCAGCTACCATTTCACGAAGAATTTCCTTGATCACTTCATGGTAATCTTCAGCGTAGGCATATTTTGAGATCTTGAAATTCTCCAGAACAGAGATCTTTTCTTCAGGAAAATAATTATAAGAAAGTGAAATTACAGATTTAGAGCCTTCTACCAGTAATCTTGGATCAAGTCTTTTATCGAAATGATTTTCCATATATTTCATTTCCCCATTAAAATTGTTTTTCAACCATTTTTCAAGGTGTGGAGCATCTTCCTCTAAAAAATCTGCTTTAGATATCCCACAACTCTGGAAGCCAAAGCTTTTAGCCTTGGATTTTATCAGTTCGGAATATTTTTCAGCACCAGCGTTCATTAATTTCACACTGCAAAATTAAGATTATTTTATAAATTTGTCATTTTTAAACCCTTCACTTAAAGTGAACAACTTAACCTACTAAATAACCATGAGAAAAATCTGCCTTTTAACAGGGCTTCTTACTGTAAGTGCATATCATGCACAAATTAAATTTGAAAAAGGATATTTTATCAATAATTCCGGTGAAAAGAAAGAAGTTTTGATCAAAAATATGGGCTGGAGAAATAATCCTATAAATTTTGAATATAAAACTGATGATTCACCTGAAATTAAGAAAGGGGATATTAATAATGTTAAAGAATTCAGCATTGACGGCGAGGATAGATATATAAGAACTACCGTAATGATTGACCGTTCTTCTACAAATCTTAACTCATTATCTTATAACAAAGCACCGGATTTAAAAAGTGAAACTGTATTTCTTAAATATATTATAGAAGGAAAAGCAGAATTATTTTACTATGAAAACAGTGATCTTAGAAAATTCTTCTATAGTATTGATAAATCTGAGCCCGAACAACTTATTTACAAACGATATTACGTAGATGAAGGGAATTTGGGATATAATGAAGACTATAAAAAACAAATTGAAGAACATCTTAAATGTGGAACAACCGGGCTACAACTTGAAAATATTAATTATACGGCTAATGACCTCAAAAAGATATTCAATCAATATAATCAATGTTCCGGACAGCAGTCTACAGATTATACCAATTCTGATTCAAAGAAAAATATTTACCACCTGAATATAAGACCAGGAATTAACTTCTCATCTTTTGAAACTACACATCATTATAATTTTGAATCTATGAATACTGATTTTGGTTCCTATACCTCCTTCAGACTGGGGCTGGAATTAGAATACATACTCCCTTTCAATAAAAATAAATGGGCTATTTTTATTGAACCCAATTATCAGTATTATAAAAGCAGTAAAGATATTATTGAAAATGAGGGAACTCTATTCGAATATAAATACAATGCTAAAATAGATTACAAATCCATAGAAATTCCTCTTGGAATACGACATTATTTGTTTTTGAATGACCGTTCAAAAATATTTTTAAATGCTGCTTATGCGGTAGGTATTAATTTAAATTCTTCTTTAAAATTCAACCGAGAAGAATTAGAAGTTGCTTCCGCATATAATTTTGTTTTCGGAGCCGGATATAAGTACAACGATAAGTTCAGCGCTGAAGTTAGAGTGGGAACATCCAGAAATCTGCTTCGAAATTATATAAGTATAGATTCTGATTATAAGACTGTATCCCTAATTTTAGGATATACACTGTTTTAAATAGTAGAGCAAACAGGGAGTTTTTCAAAAAAAAATTACGTAATTTCGTCTATAATTTAATGTTTAAAACAAACAAATATGTCTTTAATAGAAGTAATACAATCTGGAAACTATGAATTAATCGACGTTCGTGAGCCAATGGAGCTTGAAATGGACGGAAATATAGAAGGTGCCAAAAATATTCCATTAGGTGAAGTAGAAGACAGACAGGATGAGATCCTATCTATTGAAAAGCCGGTAATCTTATTCTGCAGAAGTGGAAACAGAAGCGGAAAAGCATTGGAATATCTAAACACTCAAGGATTAAAGGACGGTTACAACGGCGGAGGCTGGGCTGAGCTGAAGGCTGTTCTTGAAGCAAACAGAGGAACTTTTTAAAAGTTCCTTTTTTTATACCTTTTTATCATGAATCTAAAAGATCAATTTGAAGAGCTCTGCTTATTTTTCACCAAAGATGTAGAGTTAATCAACACCTTATGGAAAGAAATTGAGACAAAATATGCTGAAAAAGGCAGACATTATCATAATCTTCTTCATCTCGAGAATATGTTCAGGGAGCTTGAGGATGTAAAAGGTAATATTTCTGATTTTACCACGGTTTCTTTTTCAGTTTTCTATCATGATATTGTTTACAATGCAAGTTCTAAATCCAATGAGGAAAAAAGTGCCTTGAAAGCTACAGAAAGACTTACTGAAATTGGTGTATATCAAAGAGATATAATCACTGTTTCTAACCAGATTTTGGCTACCAAACATCATCAAAAATCAGAAGATGAAGACACCAATTATCTTTTAGACGCTGATCTTTCTATTCTTGGGAAGGATCTTGATACTTATCTGGCTTATACCCGTATGATTAGAAAAGAATATTCCATTTATCCTGATCTTCTTTATAAACCGGGAAGAAAAAAGGTACTTCAACATTTTCTGGAGCTCGACAGTATTTTTAAGACAGGATATTTTAAAGAAAAATATGAAGTACAGGCAAAATCAAATATCGCTGCTGAAATTAAGTTATTATGATCTTTAAATAGCAAAAAAGAGATGCAAATTTGCATCTCTTCACACATTCATATCAAACAAACACTTAATGATTCACATCATTTATTTATGCACCCACTAAAACCTTATTTTCAAAAATAAAAAATATTATATCTCACACAAGTGATATGTATTGTGTTTTTATTGTAATTTTAAGCTAATACCATTACTTTAGTTACATATTAATTTCATTCTCCTTTTTATAAAAGCACTTACAATATATTTTACTCAACTTTATTTATTAAGAAAATAATTGAGTTACTCACTTTTTCACCTTAAAATATTTTTAATACTTTCGCTTTTCTCCTGTATACATATTGTACAAATTAATAACATATATGTAAACAACAGCATAAAAAAACTATCTCAGATTGAGATAGCTTCGTATTTATTTCATTAAGTCCATTCAGGATTGAGAATTATTCCTGATAAATTCTATTGCTTTTTCTAAAATTAAGTCCGGAACTTCCTTGTGCGGTGTATGTCCAACATCCGGAATAATATATTTTTCTGCATTGCCCCTTATCTGAGTAACTGTTTTCTCCACCTGATCCAAAGTACCATATTCATCAGCTTCTCCCTGAATGAACAGAAGCGGACAGGTAATATCTTTCAAAAGATATTCTATATTCCAGGCTCTGTAATCATCACGCGTCCAGGTTTCTGTCCAGGCTCTGAATAATGTCTCAACCTTGCCACCATGATATTTCCGAAGACGTTCAGGCAAATTAGTGGTTTTATAAGCATCCCATGCATCATAAACGCCCTTTAAAGTAACATCTTCCACAAAGATATGTCCAGCTTCACAAATGACAGCTTCTACCCTTTCCTGATATTTTGCGGCAGTAATTAAAGCAATGGTTCCTCCATCACTATGCCCGAACAAAATAGCATTATCTATATTTAACTCAGCTAACAATTCATTCAATAGATCTGCTTCCAACTCCATATAATTCACTGGTCTTACGTGAGTAGGCATCGGGTAAGATTTTCCATATCCTAAACGATCATAAACAAGGACATTGCATTGTGTTGATTCTGATAATTTAGCGGGAAAATCTCTCCACAGTTGTACCGATCCCAGAGAGTCGTGCAGAAAAACAATGGTTGGCTTACCTTCAAACGAATTATAATACTCCGTGTATAGTTTTTTCCCTTTTACATCAATGATTCTTTCCTCCATCAATTAATATTATATCTCCAATAATTTTAAAAAGAAGGCATTTTTGTTTCTTCAAATTCTTTTAATAGATGGCTGAAAACAGTTTCCACAGGCAGAATATCATCAATTAAAGCTGAAACCTGTCCGATTTCAAGTTCACCGTCTTCCATATCCCCTTCAAACATTCCTTTTTTTGCTCTGGCTCTTCCTAATGATGCAATAAGTGCCTCTTTATTTCTTCCACTCTGATAGATCTCTTCCAGCTCGTTGAAGAATTTATTCTTAACCATTCTTACCGGAGCCAGCTCTTTCAATGTAAGGTGGGTATCACCTTCCTGAAGTTCTGTGATTTTCTTTTTCCAGTTTTCATGGGCACTTGCTTCTGTAGTAGCTGCAAAACGGGAGCCGATCTGTACTCCGTCTGCTCCAAGAATCATAGCAGCTTTCATCTGGGAACCTAAAGCAATTCCTCCGGCTGCAATTAGCGGTTTTGAAATATGCTTCTTTACATTTGGAATAAGACAGAATGTAGTAGTCTCATCTCTTCCGTTGTGGCCACCAGCTTCAAAGCCTTCTGCTACCACCGCATCTACACCTGCCTCTTCACATTTTACAGCAAATTTGGTTGAAGAAACTACGTGAGCTACTTTCAAACCTTCTTTCTGCAAGGTTTCTGTATAAGTTTTCGGATTTCCGGCTGAAGTAAACACAATTTTTACCCCTTCCTCCAGAATGATCTGAATGATTTCCTCTATGTTGGGATACAGCATAGGAACATTCACACCAAAAGGCTTATCGGTTGCCTGCTTACACTTCTGAATGTTTTCTCTAAGAATATCAGGATACATACTTCCTGCTCCTATTAAGCCTAGTCCACCACAGTTGGAAACAGCTGATGCCAGCTTCCATCCGGAATGCCAGATCATCCCTGCCTGGATAATCGGATATTTGATATTAAAAAGTTCTGAAATTCTATTTTGACTGGCCTGCATATCATGTAATTTTTTTGCCGAGTTGAAATCTATAAAATTGCTCATGTTGTAAAAATACTAAAAACAAAGGTTTTACGGGAATAATTTTGAATTGAAATATTTGAAATAAACAGAAAATTTAACTGTAAACGTTAATCATTTAATACTTACTTTTTTAATTATTAAACTCAAATTTCAGGTATTAAAAAACAGCTATTTACCTTTCTTTGTTTGGATTCTTACAGAATGACAAAGATGATGCTTAGATAGAATACTTATGAGAATACCTGCATTCTTATATTTGAGACATAAAAACCTCATTTATTAACTTTCGGACACAAAAAAACCTTCAGGAATTCTGAAGGTTTTGATTTTATTTTTTGATTGATTCTTTCTTCCAGTTGGATTTAAAGTTACAGTTATCGTAACGTCCGTCAATGGAGATGAAAGTGGTTGGCAGCTTAGAGTTGACAAATTTCTCAACCATTTCATTTTTCTTTTTATTGAGAGCCATCTGCTTGATTCGGCTGAAGTCAGTTTCCAGAGTTATCTGGTGTGCAGGAATAACATCTTCCACTTTAATGATTTTCACAGCTTTTCTTCTGTTGTCTTCATCTTCAAAAGCAGTAGTAATATCTCCTTTATTCAGACCTGCCAATTCATAGCTGATTGTTCCGGGGATGCTTTCTCTTTCAATTTTATCAGAACCATCTCCACCAGGAATAATACCTGCATTGAACTTGGTTCTTTTATCGTCTGAGAATTTGAATGCTGCATCTTTAAACGTCATCTTTCCATCTATGATTAAACCTCTGATGCTGTCTAATTTTGCTTTCGCTGTTTTAAGTTCCTCATCCGTAGGAGTAGCTTTCAAAAGAATATGTCTTGCATCATACACTTTCCCTGATCTCTTCAATAACTGAATGATATGGTAACCAAATTCAGATTCAATAGGATCTGAGATTTCATTCTCCTGAAGGTTTAATGCTGCAGCTTCAAAAGGCTTCACCATCTGTCCTTTATTGATGTTTTTATATAATCCACCATTGGAAGCTGAACCTTCATCTTCAGAATAGATTCTTGCCTGGCTTTCAAAAGTCTCGCCTCCAAGAATATCCTGCTTAATTTTTTTCAGTCTGTTGATAAGATCCTGCTTATGAGCTTCCGTTAACTTAGGATACATCATGATCTGAGCTAAAGTAACTTCGTCTTTTACCTGTGGCAGCTGCATTTTATACATATTATAAAAGTCAGTTACCTCGTTAGGTGTAACGTCTGCTTTATCTGTAACTCTCTGGTATTTTGCCTGTCCGTAATACTGATCTGTATCGATTTTCTCGATAGCATTTTTCATTTCGTAGGAATTCCTGAACTTATAAGCAGCTAACAATGATTTTTCATCCGGAAATTGAGAAAGCAACTGACGGTATTTCTGATTAGCCTGTTCTTTGATCGCTGCAGAACGGTTTTCAATTAGCGTATCCTTTTTTGCTTCGTATACAAGAAGTTTGTTGTTGATAAGGCTTTCAAGGAACTCACATTTGTCTGTGTTAGTAGCTCCCTGCTGTTTCCCATAATTCATCTGCTCTGTAACATCTGATTCCAAAACAATTTCATTTCCGATTACAGCAGCAATACCATCCACTAAATCTCCCGGTTTTAGCTGGGCATTCATCATATTGGATGAAAAAATCATGATGAAAATCCCAAGAAGATAAGTGATTTTTAGTTTATTTGTCATTTTACTATTTTAACAAGTTGCAAATTTAGAATTCTTAACGAATTTCACTCAATTTTTTATTATAAATATTTCTTAAAAAGACTTATTTACTGCAGTTCAACATCAAATGTCGTCAATTCCTTAAATTGTCTCAATCTGCTGAACATATCAGATTCCTGTACTTCCTGAATTCTTTCTGTTCCGAATTTCTCTACAGTGAATGATGCCATGGCAGATCCTACGATTAATGCAGACTTCATAGTATCGAAATCAATTTTACCTTTTTTAGCAAGGTAAGCAGCAAAACCTCCTGCAAAAGTATCACCGGCTCCTGTTGGATCGAAAACATCTTCTAACGGAAGTGCAGGAATTGCAAATACCTTATTGTCATGGAAAAGTAAAGCTCCGTGCTCTCCTTTTTTAATGATCACATACTCAGGACCCATTGTATGGATCTTTTTAGCTGCTTTCACTAAAGAATATTCTCCTGAAAGCTGTCTTGCTTCTTCATCATTGATGGTAATTACATCTGTTTTAGCAATCATCTCCATCAGAATATCCAAAGCACAGTCCATCCAGAAGTTCATGGTATCCAGGATAACAAGCTTAGGACGGTTGTTCATTTTTTCCAATACGGATAACTGAACTCCAGGGTGTAGGTTTCCAAGTAATAAAATTTCGGCATCCTGCATTGAATCAGGGATTTTAGGATCGAAATTCTCCAATACGTTTACTTCTGTAGCCAAGGTATCTCTGGTATTCAAATCATTATGATATTTTCCTGACCAGAAGAATGTTTTTCCTTCTTTTACGATTTCAATTCCTTCGATATTTACATCTCTGTCTGTAAACATATCAAGGTGTTCCTGTGGAAAGTCTCCTCCTACTACAGAAACAATACCGGATTTAACGCCTAAAATAGATGAAGTGATCCCAATATAAGTAGCAGCTCCGCCTAAAATTTTGTCCGTTTTACCAAATGGTGTTTCAATTGCATCAAATGCAACACTTCCTACAACTAAAAGTTTCATATATTTTTCAATGTATATTAAAAGTAATTATTTTTTCCATTCAAAAGAGTCCAGCAGGTGTTTCATATCATTCTTGATATAGTTTACTGCGGGAGCCAGAGAGTCCGGTTTCGGTCTCGTATTAAAGTATAAGTAAGCAGTCACAAAGTGTTTCGTGCTGTCTGTAATGTAAAACTGAAGGTTGGAAGCACTCTGTCCTTTCAGTTCATAGAAATTCCCGTATACTTTCTTTTCAGGGTATTCAAAGGATTTTGTATCTATAGAACTGGCTTTAATGGTATGTTCGTATACCATTTTTTCAGCTTCCTTGATATGCTGGGCAAAGTCATTCTGTATCGGATAGTAGGTTACGAAAACCTTTGCTTTCATCTTCGGATAGTTCAGATAATACCAACAAGGTTTTTTGGCTGCTGTAATATTGGCAAAATCCGAATACTCAAAAGTATAGGCACAGTTGTTTTCAAACTTCTGGTATTTCGGTGCCGGGTATTCCAGACGCAGTTCTCCGTACGGTTTCGGAACCGGGTCTTTTCCACATGAAATTAAAAGCAGTGATACAAAAATAAAAATGATTTTTTTTATCATTTTGCAAAAGTACAAATTAGATTTCAGATTTCGGAAGACAAATTTCAGTCTTTCAATGAGTTTTGAATGTAATTTTCCAGAGGCTTTGGAAACGATTTTTCATGTGAGCCTTCAACATCCGTAATCTGGTATTGATTTTCAGCAATAAAACGATTCCAGATGTCTTCTGAAGTTACCTCAACATTGAATATTTCGATGCTTAAATTCTTGTGTGTCAGTTTATGGTTTACCGTTTTAGATCCTGTTATAAAAGACTCCATATCAGAAGAGATAGAGTTTGGAAACTCAAATAATTTTTTCCAGATGAAATCATCTTTTCGCTGGCTGACCAGGAATTCGCCGTTTCTGTGAACAAAATAATAGGTTAAAGCAAGATCTTCAGCCTTTACTTTTTTTGTTTTAACGGGATAGTCAGAGATTTTTTGAAGCGAAAATGCCAGACAGCCTTCATTGATAGGGCATTCACCACACAATGGATTTTTTGGTTTACAGATCTCTGAACCTAGATCCATCATCGCCTGATTGAAATCTCCAACATTATCCGGCATTACCAAGGTTGCCAGTTCTGAGAAATAAGTAAATGCTTTTGAATTCGAGATGTCAAAATCGTCTGCAAAGAAACGGCTGAGAACACGGTAAAAGTTTCCGTCCACTGCCGGGATTTTTCCACCAAAACAGATGCTTGAAATAGCTGCCGCAGTATATTTCCCGATACCTTTAAGCTTTAAAATTTCTTCGTATTGGTCTGGAAATACACCATGATAATCATTCATGATCTGCCGGGCTGCCTTATGAATATTGATGGCTCTAGAATAATAGCCTAAACCTTTCCAATAAAGCAACACTTCATTTTCCTCAGCTTCTGCCAAGGTTTTTACATCCGGAAATCTTTTAATGAAATTATTATAGTGATTAAGCCCCTGATTGATTCTTGTCTGTTGAAATACGATTTCACAGATCCAGATTTTATAAGGATCCTTTGTCTGTCTGAAAGGCAGATCTCTTGCATTATTACTATACCATTCCAAAAGCCTGTTTCCTACATGAAGAAATTCTGCGGCTGTATTATTCTTTTCCAAAAACCAATCTGTTTAAAGCCCTGAAGAAAAATGTATCTTCTTCAATATTATTTAAAGACCACAAAGATAGGTTTATTTTATTTTTTCTTCACAGGATATACGGACGCTCCTCTTAACCATTGGTATTTCAGGTTTCTGTCTTTGGCAATAAAACGATATCCTTCCAGTTTTTTCAGGTATAAATACATGGAATCTTCCTTTAGCTTTAGCTTGTGTGGCGATAAAAACATCATTGGCATTTCCAAAGTGGAATCTCTTACTGTTTTTAAAATTTTTCCGGATCTTACTTTATAAAGGAAAAATGCTTTTCCACGGCCTTTTGAGCTATCCGCCAGCTTTACTTCTGAGCTTGCCAGAACCAATTCGCTGCCATCAAAGCATTCTTCTTCATTCATAATATAGGCTTTTCCCTCCTGACGTTCATCTGCAAAAAGGTCTTCTTCATACTGATCCGGACTTTGATATTTTTTTTCACAGCTTACCAAAATACCCATTAATAATATAGGCAGACCAATGATAAGTGTACTTTTCATTTTAATATTCATAGATATTGGTAGAAAAAAACCGATGTAAAAAATGCATCGGTTTTTATGATTAAAAATAAGGTGTTATTATTCCTGAGCGTATTCTGCATCCCATTCGTTACCATCATCTCCTTTGTGTCCGTCTAGTTTGATAACAAAACTTTTTGTAGGGAAATAAGGGGTCATACGGATATCAAGCCATACTCTGTCTTTATTAACTCTATCCTGTTCGAAACGAACGATCTTGAATTTCTCGATCAGTTTGTCCGGTCCTTTGATATTATCAAGGAAAGTAACAATTTGTCTTCTCAAATCGTCTTCGTTTTTAGCATTCCAGTTTTCGAAAGCTCTTCTGTTCAGGAAGTCTAGTAATACTTTAGTTACATAGTCGAATACACGAACCACTGAATACGTCTGAAGGCCAATGTTGTCTCCTGTAAATAATGTTTTCGCAGAGAAAGCCATAATTTTACCGTATTCGTTAACCATTGGTACAAGACCCATTTTTTCCAACTGAGAAATTTCACTTTTCTTCAATTCGAATTTTACAGCGTCTACTTCGTTGATGTTACCGTGTTTTTTACCCGCTGCTACCTGAGACATCAGTGTTTTATGGATTTTTCCTGCCAATGAAGTGGAAGGTGGAAGTTCTACGTTTTCTTCTTCTCCTACTTCTTCAGCTTTTCCACGACCTACTAACCAGTTACATGTCATGATCACGTTACTTCTGTGAAGTTCTCCACCTGTAAGGTTTGCAGAATGGAACAAATCTACAACGTCATCCGGCTTATCAAGGTTAGCAAAGTCTGTAACCATCATTACTTTATTCTCGTTACAGATTTTAGCCCACTTTTCAATCACTTTGTTAGATCCTAAATATCCTGGGATCGCAAGGATTGAATAGTTATCTCTAAGGTCTAAACGGTCGTAATAATTTTTAAATTCCTCAGCAATGGCATCAATGAATAAAGGATTGTCTAAGTCTGAAACCTGTTCAAGGCTTGCGTTAACAATGCTTACGTTATCCACTTTATCCAACTCTGTATTTTTATAGAATTGAGCTACAGTTCTGTAGTTGGTTTCCAACAGACGAACTGCATCCAGTGTGTTTTTCAGGTTTTTCTTTAAGTTCTGATCAGCCTGTTGTGCTTTATTTTTGCACGTATCGGCCATTTTATCAGCAGATTCATTCCCTTCTAAAAGGCTTACCCAAAGATTGATCTTCTGAAGAAGTTCTTTTCTTTCTTCTGCTTTATTGCTATCGTTAAGGAAGATTTCTTTTCTTGCTTTTCTTGTTGGGTTCATATTGGCGATACCGTCTACAACGGATTCAACAAAGCCAAAACCTCCTATTTTATTGAGCTCTGCAAGCGGGTTACCCTTTGGCTGCCCTGCATGTTGCTGCTGATGTCCCTGCTGCTGGCTTTCTTGCGCCTGTAATTTGCTATCCATGATTTAATGTAAGTCTTTAATTATTTTTCAAGTTCTTGTGCTACTTCTTTCAATACTTCGATGAACGCCGCTCTTGTTTGGTCGTTCTCCAGCATATTACGAAGAATTTTATTGGTTTTCAACTGACGTACAATTTTGTTGTACTGCTCCTGCTCCATGCTCAACTGCTGAAGATAATCAGATTTCTGAGTAAGGCTTTTAGGAGTAAAGTCTCCAAGATTCTGAAAACGGAATTCTTCATCAACTATTCCTCCATCTTCGGTTTCATGCTGTACAGACACAGAAGGCTGAAAGTGTTTGAACACATCTTCTACTGTTTTTAATCCTGTTACAATTTCAGGGGTATAAGATTCTTCTGTTGTAAGCTGGCTTACGATCAGTGATTTATTTTCCTGTATTTCCTGAATAGCTTCATTAGCGTCTACTTTTACCTCGTTTCCGCCAACACCATAATTAAACATTGCCATATTATTATTATTTTGAGATTTACTATTTTGGTTTACATCTGTCTTTTAGCAATTTACGGACGAATCAAATAAATTACTAATCCAAAGTTTAAATTTAAAAAAAAACTGTAACATACAAAATTTTGTCAAGATTTTTCTTAAGTTATTTAAATTTATCTATATTTATTTAGCATAAAATCAAAGTCTTACGATGTCACTAAGCTATGAAAAAATAAATAAAATAAACCATAGAACAACAAAATAAAATCCGGGCTTATTTTACATTGATAAAAATAACAAATATGTGCTAAATAAGAATTTCTCATACATGAGGAAAAATATTCTTTATATTTAGATAAAGTAAACAGAGTGATGAAAGATGTAAAGATAGCATTCAGAAAACCAATATATCCTGTTTCTGAGGCATTGCAGGGATATTTGGAAAAACATAACAGAACTACCAAAATCCGGTTTCTGTATGAAGATCTCTTAAGATTCAGTGACAGTGTGCGTATTCTGGATAAAGAGGGTAAGGATACTTTATGGCTGGGTGTGCTCTATCCTGAATTTGAGTTTAAAGAAATTGAGGCTAATTTAAATAAGATTTATACGCTTCTTCATTCTGACGGAGATGTGGCAACATTACCTTACCTGACCGTAGATACGATCGATTTCTGTACCTTCGGAAATTCTAAACCTTTCAGAATCCGGGTAAGAAATATCCTGAACGACAATTATACCAATTTTTATATTAAACAGGCAGATGCTTCCCGCATCTACGGACTGGAACTTGAAGATCTTCTTTCTCCCAACCGGATCAACTTTCTGATTTACAAAAACACTTTAATAGAAGAACATATTTTGGGAATTCCCGGAGATGTATTTATAGAGAAACATATGTCCAATTGCACAGAATTGGAAAAAGCACAGATTTCCAAAGAATTTGTGAAGTTCAATGAACGCTGCCTTATTGGGCTGCTTGGTGATATGCGTTCCTATAATTATGTTGTTATTCCTATCCACGATTTCGATCAGGTTATCTACAGAATCCGCCCTATCGATTTTGACCAGCAAAGCTACGAAGGGAATTTGAAAGTTTATCTTCCCCAGTATTTCAAAGAGAACAACCCAATGGTTACCATGGTCCTAGAAAAACTGAAACCTAATTCTATAGAACAGTACCGTAAAGAGGTACGCTCACAAATTGTAAAAAGAGTAACAAGTAGCCAAAATAGATTCGACGAACTGATTTCTATTATGAAAAAAGAAGATATTGCACCGGAAGCCAATGTTACAGAGCTTAAAACAGCATTACAAAAACTTACCTATGATGTGAATTTCAAATATTGCAAAACCATGGGAGATATTATAGAAACCGGAATAAAGTTCGTGATCCGGAATTATAAAAAGGCCTATTAAAAAGAAAATCCATCTCAAATTGAGATGGATATTTTCTTTTCTAACAATTTTTGGGTATTCTTACCAAATTTTTATTCTGTCTTCAGGAGCTTTATACATTTTATCTCCCGGTTTGATATCAAATGCTTTGATAAATGAATCCTGGTTCACCAGTGGACCGAACGCTCTGTACATTCCCGGAGAGTGCGGATCTGTTTTTACCTGGTTCACCATATATTCATTGGTTGCTTTGGTTCTCCAAACGGTAGCCCAGCTCATAAAGAATCTCTGATCCTGAGTAAATCCACTGATCTTTCCAGGATTTCCTTTATCTTTAAGATACATTTGAAGGGCATCATAAGCTACTGCTACTCCACCAAGGTCACCAATATTCTCTCCACTGGTAAATTTACCGTTCACAAAGCTTCCTTTTACCGGCTCATAGGCACTGTACTGGGCGGCTAACTGAGCCACTTTAGCATCAAAGTTCTTACGGTCAGCATCTGTCCACCAGTTATTAAGATTTCCGTCACCATCGAAACGGGAACCACTGTCATCAAAACCATGAGAGATCTCGTGGCCGATTACTGCACCAATTCCACCGAAGTTTACGGCTGCATCTGCCTTAGGGTTGTAGAAAGGAGGCTGAAGGATTGCTGCCGGGAATACGATTTCGTTGTTGGAACCACTATAATAAGCATTTACCGTTTGTGGAGACATTCCCCATTCTGTTTTATCTACCGGTTTTCCTACTTTATCCAAGTTTCTCTGGTACTGCCAAGCTGATACATTCTGCAGGTTAGCATATAATGATCCTCCTTGTTTTGGAGATTCTACTTTTAACTGGCTATAGTCTTTCCATTTATCAGGATATGCAATTTTTACCGTAAACTTGGATAATTTTTCCTGAGCTTTTACTTTGGTTTCTGGAGACATCCAATCGATATTGGCAATATGGGTTTTAAATGATTTTAAAAGGTAATCAATATAGGTTTCCATCTGCTGTTTTGCTTCCGGAGTAAAGTATTTTTCTACATATAATTTTCCAAATGCTTCACCAAGAACACCGTTTACAAGAGTTAATCCTCTTTTATTCATTGGACGTTGTTCCTTTTGTCCCTGTAAATCTTTTGCATAGAAATCAAATCTGATCTGCTCAAGGTTTTCATCAAGGTTACTTGCATTACCGTTAATCAGGTGATATTTCAGGTAATCTTTTAACAGAGGTAAGTTTTTCTGTGTAACGAACTGATCCATGTTCTGATAGTACTTCAGCTCTCCGATAATTACTCTGTCTGTATTTACTCCTGCCTCTTTAAGATATTTGGCAAGATCAACATTTTTCACTAAACCAGATAATTCAGAAACGTTTTTAGGATTATATCTTAGGTTGGCATCTCTGTTCTGCTCCAGTGTCAGTAAGTAATTCGCCAATTGTTTTTCAAAATCTACTACATTCTGTGCTGCCTGAGATGAGTTTTTATATCCTAAAACACCAAATAGTTTTCCAACATAAGCCTGATATTGTCCTAATGTTTTAGTATTCGCTTCGTTTACTTTCTGATAATAGTCTCTTCCTAACCCAAGATCCGGACCACCAAGATATACAGCATTCATCTTAGAGTTTTTCATATCTGCTCCGGCTCTCCATCCGTAGAAAGAATTATCTCCCAGTTTTGTAGCTTCTAAAAGATACTTCTGAAGATCATTAAGGTTTTTAATGGCATCAATTTTTGCCAGATCTGCTTTGATAGGGTTCAATCCATCTGCATTTCTTTTGGCTGTATCCATAAAAGAGGCATAAAGGCTTTGGATTTTTTGTCCTTCAGAACCTTCAGGATAGGTTTCACTAAGAATTTTATTCAAAATATCTAATGAAGCATCATCCACATTTTCTCTTAAAGCATTGAAAGATCCCCAATTGGCTTTATCTGAAGGAATCTGTGTAGTTTTCACCCAATTTCCGTTCACATAGCTAAAAAAGTCATCCTGCGGACGGACAGCTGTATCCATATAAGATAGATTAATCCCCTCCTCTTTTACTTCTTCTTTTTCCGGCGTTACAACTTTTGCTGCAGCCTCTGTTTTTGTCTCTGTCCCAGCAGTCTTTGCTGCACCACACGAATTCAGTAATACTATACCCGAAAAGGCAAGTATCCCAATATTTAGCTTTTTCATTGAAGATAATTTTTGATTATACACAAACTTATCAAATATACAAACTTTATTGATAGGTGATGAAGGATAATTGGGAATTGATGAGAATAATGGTGATTTTAGAAAATAATTTCCAAACGTCGCCCTATTACCTATTACCTATTACCTATTACCTATTACCTATTACCTATTACCTATTACCTATTACCTATTACCTATTACTTATTACCTATTACCTATTACCTATTACCTATTACTTATTACCTATTACCTATTACCTATTCTATAAAAAAACCGCCCATTACTGAGCGGTTATATTTATTACCAGATTTTGATTCTGTCCTCCGGAGCTTTGTATAATTTATCTCCTTTTTTCACATCGAAAGCATTGTAGAATGCATCAACGTTGATTAACGGACCGAAGCTTCTGAAGTAACCCGGAGAATGCGGATCTGTCTTCACCTGGTTAATCATATATTTTTCACTTGATAAAGTTCTCCAAACGGTTGCCCAGCTTAGGAAGAATCTTTGATCCTGAGTGAATCCGCTGATTTTTCCTGGGTTTCCTTTATCTTTTAAGTACATTTGAAGGGCATCATAAGCGATATTCACACCACCTAAGTCTGCGATGTTTTCTCCGTTTGTGAAGGTACCGTTTACAAATGTTCCTTTTACTGGCTCATATTTGTCATATTGGGCTGCCAGAGCTTTTGTCGCTTTTTCGAAGTTAGCCTTATCTTCCGGCGTCCACCAGTCTACCAGGTTACCGTCTGCATCAAACTGAGCTCCTGAATCATCGAATCCGTGGCTCATTTCGTGACCGATTACAGCACCAATTCCACCAAAGTTTACAGCAGCATCAGCTTTAGGATTGAAGAACGGCGGCTGAAGGATGGCTGCTGGGAATACAATTTCGTTATATACAGGGTTATAGTAAGCATTTACAGTTTGTGGAGTCATTCCCCATTCTGTTTTGTCTACCGGTTTCCCGATTTTTGCTAACTCTCTGTTATACTGCCACTCCCCAACACGCTGTAGGTTGCTATACAATGTACCTCCTTTCGTTTCTGAAACGATGTCTAATTTTGAATAATCTTTCCATTTATCTGGATAAGCTACTTTTACTGTGAATTTATTCAGCTTCTTAAGTGCTTTTTCTTTAGTAGTAGAAGACATCCATGATAAGTTATTGATATGAACTACAAAACTTTTCTTTAAGTAGTCAATTAGTTCTACCATTTGAGCTTTAGCTTCAGCCGGGAAGTATTTCTCAACATATAACTTACCGAAAGCTTCGCCTAAGTTTCTGTTGATTAATTCAAATCCTCTCTTGTTCAATGCTCTCTGTTCCTGCTGACCATTTAAGTATTTTCCGAAGAATGCAAACTTCATATCCCCTAGTTTTTCACTTAGGTAAGAAGCACTTCCGTTAAGCATATGGAACTTCAAATAATCTTTAATGATTGGAAGGTTCTGAGCATTTACTAACTTATCAAAATTTTTATAGTAGTTCAACTCTCCGATGATTACTCTGTCTGTATTTACCCCAACTTTTTTAAGGTAAGCAGGAAGATCTACCCCTTTTACCAAATTTGAAAGTTCAGCCATGGTCTGAGGGTTATATTGAAGAGTATTATCACGGCTCTGCTCATTAGTTAAAAGCGTCTGTGCAATACTTTTTTCATAATTAACGATATTTTTTGCTGCATCATCAGCATTTTTATATCCTAACTCTTTCAACATAGAAGCTACATATTTCTGATATTCAGCAATAGCTTCTGTATTTTTTTCATTTACTTTCTGGTAGTAGTCTTTTCCTAATCCAAGAGTTGCATCTCCTAAGTAAACGGCATTCATATTAGAATCCTTTAAATCAGCATATACTCCCCATCCGTAGAAAAGGTTTTCACCTTCTTTTGTTACAGAAGTTAAATAGTTCTGAAGATCAGCCATGTTTTTAATAGCATCAATTTTATTCAGGTTTTCCTGAATAGGTTTGATTCCGTCAGCATTTCTCTTCTGCATATTCATGTAAGAAGCATAAAGATCCTGAATTTTTTTCCCTTCACTTCCGTCAGTGAATTTATCTTTCAAAAGAGAATTCAGGATAGTCATGGAATTGTTATCCGTATCCTCCCTCAATTTATTAAAGCTTCCCCAACTTGGTTTATCAGCCGGAATTTTTGCTGTTTTCATCCAGGTTCCGCTCACATAATTATAAAAATCATCCTGTGGGCGTACCGAAGTATCCATTAAGCTAAGGTCTAAACCTTTATCTGTATTATTTACTGCCACTTTAGCAGTTTTAGCTTGTGCACTCACTGTATTTTGAGAGCAGATCCCTGCTATTAGAAACAAAGAAAGCGTTAGTTTTTTCATTATGATAACAATTTATACAATATGTATGATTTATTTATTATTTGTTACTTTTTTGTAAAACAAATTTAAACAAATACCATCAGAGTATAATAAGAATTTATAATTCAGCCAGATTTGAAGCGGGATGATGGAAGCTGGAAGTTATTAAAACAATAAAGAATAACCAGTATTAAGCTTTTTACTTTTTTAAATTAATTTTAGGATAATTTTCAGTTATGATATCACCTAAAATAACTTCCAGCCTCACGCTTCCAGCTTCCAGCCTTCTTAAGATGTTGCTATCTCTTTTACATTTCCCGTGCGTTTCAGGAAGCCCCAGGACTGCATTTCACCTTTCAATGCTTTTCTTAAACTTTTAAACAATACAATATACATCAGCCATCTGTACCCGAATCTTTGCGGAATGATATAAAGCAGATTTGTCAACTTTTCCCGCTGCATGATGAATGCTATCAAAGCCAGTGATGCATCTACCAAAAGGAAGATCAGATAATAGCTGAATATTTTACTTCCGTTTCCTGATACAATTCCAAAGAACATAATCACATCTGCCAACGGCGAGAAGAATGGGATAATGTATTGGAACAATAAAATATTCGGCATAGCCCAAAGTCCCAATCCTTTATATTTGGGGTTAAGGAAGGTTTGTCTCTGTTTCCAGAACATCTGCATAATTCCGTAGGTCCAGCGGAAACGTTGTTTCAGGAACTGTTTTACGCTTTCCGGAGCTTCTGTTACGGCAACGGCTCTGTTTTCATTGGCAACGGTATAGCCCGCTTTTAATATTTTTACTGTAATATCACAATCTTCAGCAAGGGTATCTGATGAATAACCACCTGCTTCCAGCACAACTGATCTCTTAAATGCACCAATGGCTCCCGGAATTACTGTAATAGCATTGATATTTGCATAAGCTAATCTGTCAAAATTCTGACTTGTTGTGTATTCTATTGCCTGCCATTTGGTGAGCCAGTTTACTGTATTCCCTACTTTTACATTTCCAGCTACTGCTGCTATTTTTTCTTCTGAACCTGCATTCAGGAATCTTGCAATGAGGTATTTCACGGCATCCTGCTGTAACTTGGTATCTGCATCTATACATACTACATATTCAGCATCTGTAAGTGATATTCCGTAGTTCAGGGCAGTTGCTTTACCGCCATTTGTTTTGGTGAATATTTCCAGTTTTGGATGATTGGGAAATGCTTCTTTAGCCTTTTCATAAGTTGAATCTTTACTTCCGTCATCTACCATAATGATGTTAAAATTCGGATAGGTTTGTTTCAAGAGATTATGCAGTGATGAAACAATATTCACTTCTTCATTATAAGCCGGAACAATAATGGAAACCTTTGGATAAAATTCCAGAATTGGAAATTCACCCAGTTTTTTCTCTTTTTTTCTTTCTTTAAAAGCCCAGTAAGCCATTAATAATAATCTTATCAATCCCAGCACAATGAAAATGGTAAACAGTGCTACCAAAAAGTGGCTTACTCCATAAATTACAGTGGCCAGCACTAAATTAAGCTGCATGATATAATAAGATCTGGTCTTAGGAACTTCAGGCATCAGCTCATTTCTGCTCTTATGCAGGATATTCGTAAGATTGGTAAAATGATAGCCTTGTTTCTGTAGGGTTGGGATTAAAATCTTCAGCGCTTTTACCGTTTCTTCTCTTGTATCTCCTCCAGCATCGTGAAGCAATATGATATTTCCTCTCTCCTGTTTGATCCCGGACATTACACGTTTTACGATTTCATCTGCTTTAATTCCCGGCTGCCAGTCTTCAGGGTCAATATTTTCTCCAATATCCAGATAGTTTTGTTGTCTTGCCAGTGCTACAGGAATAATCTCTTCTGAAGTGGTAGGCTCAGAATCTGCGTTATAAGGAGCACGGAAAAGAATGGTACTGTGTCCTGTTACACATTCTATCAGAAGTCTGGTTAATTTCATTTCAAGCAACGCTCTTTCTGGACTTACTTTCGCTACATTTTCATGGGTAAAGGTGTGATTACCTATTTCATGGCCTTCACGGTAAATTCTTTTTACCAAGGGAAGGTTCTTTTCTGCATTTAAGCCTACTAAAAAGAATGCTGCCGGAACATGGTATTTAGACAATACATCTAATACCTGAGGAGTATAAGTTTCATCCGGACCGTCATCAAATGTCAGTACAAGCTCTTTCTGCGGAGCACTTCCGTATTTTTTTACTTCATAAGAACTTGGATAAGTGATATAGTTTTCATCAGTGATGATTTTTTCTTTCGGATCTATTTCCAGTGCAATTTTTCCGTCATGAGGAGTATTCAGAACATCCAGTACTTCCCCGTCTCCGATATAATCCACCATGGTTTGTCCTTTTACATTTTCCAATGTTTTCAGATTCAGTTTAGAAAGCCCGGTAAACGTAAGATCCTTGTCATAGAAGTTCCAGATTCTGCTGTCTTCACTTCCCAGTCTCCATAAAGCGGTTCCTGCCAAAGGATATTCGGATGAAAAACGCATGGTATTGAATATGGAAGCCGCATCATTAAAAAATACAGTGTGGGTATTATTTTTAGAATCTGTATAGGAATAATTCAGATTAAAGGTATTATCATTAAAATCAATGACTGCTTTACTGGCACTGGCTTTAGTGATAGCCTGCATATAAGTCACTGAAGTATTATCATCTTTATTAGAGCTCCAGTCATAACCATAAGCTCCCAACCCCAGAATAATTTTTTGAGGAGAAGTCTGTTTAACAATCTTTCCGGTTTGTTCCTCAATCCATTTTTGTGAAGAAACAGGGCCGGCATCACTTCCGGCAGAATATTCATCATAAGCCATCAGTACAAAATAATCTACATACGGATCCAGTCTTGGGATGTTATAATCATCATTATCCGTCATAATATCCATCGTTACCAGCAATTGGTTCTGTTTGAATGTTCCTGATAGTTCTTTCATAAAGGCTATCAGGTTTTCATCAGAATTCAGGTTCATATCTTCAAAGTCGATATTGATTCCTTTGAAATGGTATTTCAGGCACTGTTGGGTAAGCTTTTGGATAAGAGCCGTTCTTTTTTGAGGATCATTCAGAACCTTTCCAAGCCCTTCAGCATGGAATTCCTGATTTGAGTTGTTACTCAGGATCGGCATGGCAGCTACTCCTGTTCTTTTGATGATTTTATATCCTTCCGGATCAACATTGGTTTTCAGGTCTCCTGATTTAGGATCAAGGAAAAACCACTCAGGAAACACAAGATTAATATGTCTGATGTTTCGTTTCAAAGACATCAGAGACTGCGGATCCCAAGCTACATAGAAGGCAGACCGGATTCCACCGGGAAACTGAGCCCAGTTTCTGTTTTGATTTTGAAGTCTTTCTACTCTTGCTTTTTCAATTTTGGCAAGATTGGTATGCATTGTTTTTTCAGAAATAAAACTTCTGAACCCTTTATATTCTTTGGAGATTTTATTTTCCTGAAGATAAGGCTTATTGGCTGTAATAACAGCTTTATAGTCTTCTTTAAAAGGTATTTTAGGACTTTTGTCCACGGCCATCATCAGCCCCAAAGCCAAAAACAGGAGCACCGCTATAAAAATAAAGAAACGGCTGCTCCACTGTACACTTTTCCAGCGTTTTTTGCTGTTGGTCTGAAAAATCTGTTTGGAATTTTCCACGATTTAAAATTTTAATGAATGATTTTCAAAAAGTGTGAAAAAGCACCTGAAAATTCATTAAAAAAAAATTAAAAAATCGAGGCTTTGTTTATTGACTTATCAAAAACCCTACGAGATCCTGAATAACTTTTTGAGAAACGAAATTCATAAAGTCGATTCTTTCCAGATGAGGCATATATAATTTTGAAGTTACTTCCTGATCTTTAATCCGTATGGTGTAGAAAACGGTCCCTACATCTTTGCCATCCTCCCCTTTTCCCGGGCCGGCAACACCGGTAGTAGAAAGGGAAATATCAGTATCAAATAATTCCTGGCATCCTTTGGCCATTTCCTGAGCTACCTGCTCACTGACTACCGTAAACTGATCTACCGTTTCCCCGGAGACATTTAAAATTTTGATTTTTTTCTCTGTGGCATAAGCTACCATCCCACCCAGAAAATATTTTGAGCTTCCGGAAACCGAAGTTATCATTTTTGCCAATTCTCCTCCTGTACAGCTTTCCGCCGTTGAAATGGTTAATTTTCTTTCGGTAAGAATTTCTGCCAGAATGTTTTCAATTTTATCTTCAGACACCGCAATCACATTATCTTTAATAAGAGGAAGTAATTTTTGGATCTCGTCTTCAGTCTGCTGTTTTAAAACTTCTTCATTATTGCCTGATGCGGTTATTCTCAACTTTACACGGGTTCCTATGGGAAGATAAGACAATGATATATTGTCAGGAAGAGCAAGCTCCCAGTCTTCAATGGTATCTGCAAGAATACTCTCCGGAATACCTACTACAGAAACAATCCTTGAATGAATATAATTAAGGTTAAATTTTTCCTGTAAATAAGGAATAATCTGGTCCTTTATCAATGGTTTTACTTCATAAGGCACCCCCGGTAAACTATAGCTCAGTTTTCCATCCAGCTCCATCATCATACACGGAGCAGTTCCGAAATGATTCTGAAAAACAATAGATTTTGTAGGCACAAAAGCCTGTTCTTTATTTCTTTCCAGAATATCTGCTCTTCCCCGTCTTTCCATATATCCTTTAAGATGATTAAAAGTAACCTCATCCAATGCAATTTCGTCATTGAAAAATTCTGCAAGTGCTTTTTTGGTTTTATCATCCCTTGTGGGGCCTAATCCTCCTGTTGTAATGACCAGATCGCCTAACTGAAAGGCTTCACTCAACGTATTTTTAATGGTATCTATTTCGTCTGAAATGGTAAAGATCTGTATCACCTTTATTCCGATATTTTTGAGTTCAGAGGCAATAAAATTGGAATTGGTATCTACCGTATTTCCGGAAAGGATTTCGTCACCAATAGTGATCAGGACTGCTTTTTCCATATATGAGATTCTTGAAAAAAATTCTCCTGCAAATGACGGAAAAATATGCGGCTGCGGCAATATAAATTGATTTTTTCTATTTTTGAAGGAAATTAGTTAAAGTTATGTCTAAATATGATGATGCTTCATGGCATTATGGTGGTGATTTTCCTGAGGGTCTTCCTCAAAAAAACGGAGCAACGCATACAGGAATGTTCCTGAACTGGTGTATCCATAATGATATGATATCCGATGAATTAAAAGAAGATCATGAAGAGGAAATTGAAAAATTAAAGCGAAGAGAAATTACAGGTGCAGAATTTATTATAGATTCTTGTGACGGTAAATTCTCTGAATATGACCTGAGTGATCTTGGAAACAGCTTTGCAAAGGATTATTACGCAGATGACACCGATTTTGGAAACCGATACAGCTCTTTTGCTGATGACTACGTGAATCTTTTTGATGCTAAAGCTGAAGAAAATGACTACGAATATGAAACCTTCTACCACATTGAAGATACTTACGAAAACTATGATCTGATGAAACAGGTTATTGATTACCGTTTTGAAGAGTGGAAGGAATATATCAAAGGATAGATTTAATAATTAAACTCTGTCATTCTGAAGGAAATGCAATGCAGTGAAGAATCTCAAACAATTGATTAACAATGAGATTCTTCCTTCGTCAGAAATCGAAGATCGACGTAGTCAATGACAGTGGTAAAATTGCATCTGGAACAAAGGGAGAACTTGCTTGATTATTGATTATGTCTTACCCAAATCAGTTCATCTGTATGATAACCAATTTTCTTAGCTTTCTCAATGAAACGCTGCCGAATGCTTTCAGGAATAGTTGTAGTTCGGGAGAGAATCCAGAGATATTTTAAGCTGCTTCCTGCAACCAGGGCATATTGATAGTCTTCATCAATATCGATAACATTGTAACCTGCCCAAATAGGTTTAAAAAAGGAGACTTTCAACCTTGCTTCAATAGCATTTTTAACGAATTTAGCTT
>NZ_MAYF01000310.1 GCF_001684955.1 Chryseobacterium contaminans
AGATGAAATGGTTTTTATTAAAATCTTTCCCAGAAGAAAGGCGGTTCAATGCCTAAAGCTCTTAAATAAACATACCCCTGTGCACGGTGGTGAATTTCATTATCTATGAAATAAAGAACATTTTCATACACCGGAAACTCATATTGTCCGAATAAATTAAAGGTCTCCTGGAAACGCTCTTCAGTAATTTGTCTGAAATAATGATTGATGACCTCAGTTTCTTCATCCCATTTTTTTAGGATTTCTTCTTTGGTTTTTGGAGCAAAAGCCTCTTCGTTGTACGCTTCTGAGTTGTTCTCAATAATTCCTTTTAAAGCAGGGCCGCCAATAGTGATGAGTTCTACTGCCATTTTAGCGAAAGGTCTCATCCCACCAATTGAAAATTCAAATAAATCTTTTTCAGGAAAAGCTTCAATCACTCTTCTTGTCAGGTTTCTATGTCCTTGCCAGTCTTTTAATAATTGCTCAGTAGTCATGAATTGCTGGGTTGCAGTTGCTGTAGTTGTCATAATATATCGTTTTTTGTTATTGTTGATACAAAGGTAAGAGCAGGTTATGACAACAGTTTGTCAGTAGGATTTTTGATGATGAAAAATATTTTATTTCTTTGCTAAAATATTAAAGACCACTTTTCCGTTAAAGAAAAGTATATTAATAAAAAGAAAAATGATTATTTAGAATTATGAAGAAGTATATTTTGCCCGTGATGGCCACTTTTTTATTAGTATCATGTAATAAAATTGAAGAAAAAATAGATCAGACGGTTCAGGAAACCAAAGAAAAAGTACAGCAGAAAGCTCAGGAGGCAGTAGAAGAAACGGTTAAAAAAACAGTGAACGAATCTATTAATTCATTGACTAATTCCGAGGATGTAAAGTTCAATACTGTTTTTCCTAATGCGGGTGAAGATATAATCTCAGAAGAAAAAGGAAAAAAAATACAACTTCCTACTGGTACAGAAGCCTATATCTTTAAATACAAAGCAGACATCGCGGTAGTACTTCCTTTTTTAGAAAAGCAGGCTACTTCTAATGAAGAAAAATCAGATAAAACGGCAAGAAAAATTGATGGCCAAAGCATCATCAGTAAAATAAGTCTTCTCTCAAAATTTCTTCCTGACAATACCTTCGATACAAGCTTTTTAGAAGATATTAAAACCGATAAAAGTATTCAGTATTATAAGCTGAAAAGATTTCCTAAAAGTAGCACTATCATCTACAACCCTAAAAACAAGACCATCATACAATACGTAGAGGTAAATAAATAATTTGGATTGGCCGGCTTTTGTCGGCCTTTTTTATGGTCATTGCGAACCATAGATGAAGAAATTTCCAGCTATTTAAAATTATTCATCATAAAGAATAAAATTATTATTATTTGTAATATATACTAATTATTTTTCGTGTATAGTATAAAATTGTTAATGTATTTCTTTTTTAGGTTATAAATAAGCTACTTTATACTTTGTTCTTGTTTTTGTGAACTAGTAACGTATAGTTGTTTTTTAAACGAAATTCATATTTTTAATTTAATTTTTGTGTTTAGTATTTAGTATTTTTATAAATTTATTCAATTATTAATACTTGACATGAAAAATAAGATCTTTAAAAAACAAATCTGTGCATTAGTATTAACCGGCGCTGGTACTATGGCATATGCTCAGGAAACTGTAAAAGAAAATAGTATAGATGAAGTTGTGGTTACTACGGGTAGAACTAAACCAAGAACCATAATTACCTCAGCAATTCCCATTGATAATATTTCTGCAGTACAGCTAAAATCTACCGGACAGGTTACTTTTGATAAAGCTTTGACGTATGCTGTACCTTCTTTTAATTCATCACAGCAAACAGTTTCTGATGCAACTGCTCATTTTGATCCTGCAGATTTAAGAGGGTTAGGGCCTTCCAGAACATTAGTTTTAGTGAATGGGAAAAGAAAAAATCAAAGTGCTTTAATTTATGTAAATGATACACCGGGAAAAGGTGAGGTAGGTACGGATCTGAAAAGTATTCCATCTGCAGCCTTACAGAATGTAGAGGTATTAAGAGATGGCGCCTCAGCACAATACGGTTCTGATGCTATTGCAGGAGTAATTAATATTATTCTTAAAAACAGTGTCGGAAAAAGCACTGTCAATCTGTTTTCAGGGGTTACTTCAAAAGGAGACGGCTTTAATATCGGAGCCGATTTTAATACAGGAATACGAGTTGCAAAAAATGGAAGTTTGAACCTTACATTAGGATTTTCCTCCCAAAATAAAACTAACCGTGCCGGATCTACTACAAAAGATGAACTTTTTGGTGTAGAGAATGCCTGGACGCATGCCAATCCTGGATTAGGAATGACTATAGGGCAGCCGGAGACAAAAGTTGCCAATATGTTTGTAAACTTTGAGTTGCCCACAGGCGAAACGGGCAAATTCTACGCTTTCGGGGGGACAACTTACAGGAATGGAACTAGCTATGGTTTGTATAGAACACCTTATTGGGTAACTTCAGATTTTGGCTTATTAACTCCGAAAGGACAACCTTATAATGGATTTCAACCGGAATTTAAAACAGATGTTTATGATTATAATTTAACCTCCGGATGGAAAGGAATGTTTGGAAAATGGAGTTTTGATGGGAGTGCAACCTTTGGCTCTAATGCAGTAGATTATGTGGTAGGAAATACTATTAATACATCTTTGGGGGTAAACTCACCAACCCGTTTTAAAGCAGGTGGTCATCAGTTCAGTAATATTATAGGAAACATAGATATCAACCGAAATTTTGGTACGTTTGTTTTAGGTGCTGGGGTTGAAGTACGCAATGAAAACTATCAGGCAACGGCAGGAGAGCAAGCATCCTATATAGGAACCGGTGCAGAATCATTTCCAGGATTGCAGCCTCAAAATGAAGTCAATAAAAATCGTCAGAATATTGGAGCTTATATGAATGCTGAATGGGATGTTACGAAAAACCTGTTGCTTGGAGGAACTGTGAGATATGAAAACTTTAGTGATTTTGGAAATAATGTTTCCTGGAAAGCAAATGCAAGATATAAAATGTTAGATGATAAATTGGTTTTCCGTGGATCTGTTTCTACAGGATTTCGGGCCCCTTCATTACACCAGATTTATTACTCTAACGTTCAAACCAAAATTACAGGGAATACGGTAGCTAATCAGGGGACTTTTAATAATGACTCTCAAATTGTAAGAGCTGATCTTGGCGTACCAAAATTAAATGCTGAAAAAGCCTTTAATATTACTGGAGGATTTGCTGTGAAACCTTTTAAAAACCTTACTATTACAGCAGATTACTATAGAATAAAAATTAAAGACAGAGTCCTTTTCTCAGGAGATATAGGTTACAAAACCGGTGCTCCGGGGAATCCGGATACAACCAACCCTGTAGAAGTAATATTAGACAATAATAAAATAACCTCTTTGAAGTTTTTTACCAATGCGGTAAATACAGTTACTCAGGGAGTAGATTTTGTTGCTAATTATACTTCTGCTGTTGGTAAAGGAAGATTGGGAATTATTGCTGCTTTCAATTATAACGAAACTAAAATAGTAGATAATATTGCCGTTCCACCTATTTTGGCTGAAAATGATTACTCAGAAAACTTTTTTGATAGAAAAGAACAATCCAGAATTATCTCTGCAAGGCCAAAAACAAAAACGATTCTTAGTCTTTCATATGACATATCAAAGTTTAATTTTAACTTTAATAATACTTACTTTGGGGCTGTTACTTGGCAGCACGCTACTGATCCTGCCAAAGATCAGACATTTTCTGGTAAGGTAGTTACAGACTTAGTTGTAACATATAAAATTACAAATGACCTTAAAGTCTCCGGAGTTGTAAATAATTTATTTAATATTTATCCGGATGTAATAGAGAGCAAAGGAGATGTAGTAACAGATCTTGGAGGAAGGTTCAAATATCCTTGGGAAGTAAATCAGTTTGGATTTAACGGAACAACTTTTCAGCTAAATGTTAATTATACTTTTTAATCTGTAAATAAAGGATTGGTATCTGTGTTACCATTCTTAATATCTTAATAAAGGCAAAGTAATCTCAAAAAGATATAAACTTGTATATCCAAATATTAACTGACATTAGATATTAATGTCAGTTAATTATTTTTATATGGAATAGGAAGCTATTACTAATTTTACTTTTCATATTGTCCAAAAAAAGGTATTTTAGTAGTATGAAAATTTATACAAAAACAGGAGATAAAGGCCAAACGGCACTATACGGCGGAACAAGAGTTTCCAAAGCCAGTGCAAGAGTGGACAGCTACGGAAATATAGATGAACTGAATTCTTTCATCGGAATTGCAAAAAGTCATATTGAAGATGAAGAAGTGTTGAGACAATTGAAAAAAATCCAGTTTGATTTATTCACGGTAGGTTCAGAAGCAGCTACACCTGTGGATAAGCTAATGCTGGCCAACGGAAAATCACGTCTTCCGATCATTATTTCAGAAACAGAAATTGAAGAACTGGAGCAATGGATGGATGCCTTTAATGAAAAGCTTGAACCTCTTCAGTATTTTATCCTTCCCGGAGGCGGAAAATCTGCAACATTCTTACATGCTGCAAGAACCATCTGCAGAAGAGCAGAACGCTCATTGGTATTCCTAAATGAATCTGAAGAAGTACGTCCGGAACTGATTAAATATTTAAACAGATTATCCGACTATCTTTTTGTCCTGGCAAGATACATTTCAAAACTAAACAACGAACCGGAAGAATACTGGAACCCGAATGAGAGATAAAGTATTACTTTTCATCAACGGAGATGCTCCGAAATCTTTACCCAATCCTGAAACCTATGATTTGATTGCCTGCACAGACGGCGCTTTTCATTATTTAAAAAGAATGGGTTTTCCTTTAGATAAGCTGGATTTTATTTCCGGTGATTTCGATTCCCATTCCGGATCAGATGAGAATATTTATCAGGAAAAATTTATCCATACACCAGACCAGAATCATACAGATTTCTATAAAGCACTGGATATCATTATTGAGAATGGAGGGAAAAATGTAGATGTTTTTGGCGGAAGCGGAGGTGAGCAGGATCACTTTCTAGGAAACCTCACTGTTGCATACGCTTTTAAAGATAAATTGGAAGTGAAGTTTTATGATGAGTTTTCAGAGTATTATTTCATTCCCAAAGACTTTACGATAAAAGGAATAAAAGATAAAATGGTTTCCCTGTATCCGTTTCCTACAGCTGAAAATATTATCACAAAGGGATTGAACTGGCCTTTGGATAACGGAAGTCTGAATATTATTTCAAGAATCGGAACCCGGAATTTTGCGGTTGAAGATGAGGTTTCCATTACCTATGAAACAGGAGATCTGTTGATTTTTATCGGGAAAAATTATTTGTGATAGGATTTTAAATAAAACCTACGAACACAAGTAATTCAATAGAAACGGGCTTTAGCCCGTTCAATAAAAATATAAGACAAAATCCATTGGCTTTAGCCAAACTTAAAATAAATTGTAAACCACAAAAGTTTATAATATTTAAACTTTTTAAGTGTCTACCGCTGTTTGAAAAGTGCACCTAAGTTCTGAAGCTCTTCGGTCTTCTTCTTAAGTGTACTTTTTTATGTAACTTTTTAAATTTACTTAAGTGAACTAAAGTGTTATTAAAATAAACTTTTGTACCTTTTGTGGAAAAACAAAAATCTATTGAATACATTCATCAAAATACCATTTGCCACCCTTTTATTATTATGTATTTTCTCATGCAAAACACGGCATTTTGAAACTCCGGAATATGGTAAAAATGAAACGGAAAAATTTCTTAAGATCAAAAAAGTTCATAATTTCCGGACAGTAGGCAATATTAAAAATACAGAAGGCCGGGCTTTAAAAGAAGGTATGTTCTACAGAAGTGCCCATCTCCATAAGCTTAAAAAGAAATCTCTTGATGCGTTTGGAAAACTGGGAATTGCTGAAATTATAGATTTAAGAAATTCAAAAGAGATTTTTGAAAAGCCGGATCATCTTCCGAATGGGATCACGTATAAAAAATATTCAGCTTTTGAAGATGAAGGTGATCAGTTGTCACAGGCCAGAAAGCTTGTTCTGAAGGGAAAAGTAAATGCTTCCGATGCAGACAAAAGAATGATTGATTTCTACCGAGAATACGTTACGGAGAATCCGGAGACTATAAAAACCATCATTACAGAGATTATGGAATCAGAGAAACCGATTCTTTACCACTGTACTGCCGGAAAAGACAGAACCGGAATTGTTACAGCTTTAATCCTGACCGTATTGAAGTTTGACAAAGAAACAATCTATAATGAATACCTCTTGTCTAACAACTTCCGGAAACCATTGGTGGAGAAAAGGCTCCGGCTGGCAAATAACTTACATTTTCTGTATCCGAAGATGGATTTGCAGGTTCTGGAAAAATTAAGTTGGGTAGAAAAAAGATACCTTGATGCTGCTTTTGAGGAGATCGATAAAAAATATGGCTCTACAGACACTTATATTCAGCAGGTATTAGGTATTTCTGAGGCTAAAAGAGAGGAATATATTCAAAAGTTTACCCACTGATTATCAGTCGTAAATTTTCATAAACGATAATATTGGGGTATTATTTAAAATTATAATAATTTTAACATCTAAAAACCAAACTTTTTTAGCAATTTTGCATTTCTTAATTCACTTGTTTAGAAATGAAAATAAAGTACTCGGAACTTATTGATCAGACATTATATTTTCCTACAGAGGAGTTTAATGTTTCTGAGAACAATTTGTTGTTTCACGACGTTCCATTGATGGACGTAGTTGAACAATTTGGCACTCCGCTAAAGATTAGCTATCTGCCGAGAATTTCTCAAAATATCCAGAAAGCGAAAAGCTGGTTTAAAGAAGCTTTTGAAAAAACTGAATATAAAAAGAGTTACACCTACTGTTACTGTACAAAATCCAGTCATTTTAATTTCGTATTGGAAGAAGCCTTGAAGAATGAAATTTCTATTGAAACTTCTTCCGCTTATGACATGGATATTGTAAAGTCTCTTTATGAAAAAGAGAAAGTAGACAAAAATATCGAAGTGATCTGTAATGGATTCAAAACTGATGATTATCTGACAAAGATTTCAGATATGATCAACAGTGGTTTTGAAAACATTACTCCGATTCTGGATAATTACCGTGAATTGGATAAGCTTACAGAAAGTATAGATTCTACATTCAACATCGGAATCAGAATTGCTTCCGAAGAAGAACCGAAATTCGAATTTTATACCTCCAGATTAGGAATCGGGTATAAAGATATCATTCCATATTACAGTCAAAAGATCGCTGAACATCCGAATGCAAGATTGAAAATGCTTCATTTCTTCATTAATACAGGGATTAAGGATACATCATACTATTGGAACGAATTATACAAATGTCTTCGCGTATATGCACGTCTGAAGAAAATTGCTCCTGAAGTAGATTCACTGAATATTGGTGGTGGTTTCCCAATTAAAACGTCTCTGAACTTTGATTACGATTACCAGTATATGGTAGAAGAAATTGTTTCCCAGATCAAAAAATTCTGTGAAGAGGAAGGAGTGGAAGAGCCAAATATCTATACTGAATTTGGAAGCTTTACCGTTGGAGAAAGTGGAGCAAACCTTTATAAAATCATTTCTCAGAAACGTCAGAACGACAGAGAAAAATGGAATATGATTGACTCATCTTTCATGACCACTCTTCCTGATACGTGGGCAATTTCAAGACACTTCATTATGCTTCCGTTAAACCGTTGGGAAGATACTTATGAAAGAGTATTCCTTGGTGGGTTAACGTGTGATTCAGATGATTATTATAACTCTGAACAACATACAAATGCTATTTATCTGCCAGTTTTCAGTGATACGAAGCCTTTGTATATCGGATTCTTCCATACAGGTGCTTATCAGGAAACAATTGGAGGATACGGTGGAGTACACCACTGCTTAATGCCTCAGCCAAGACACGTCCTGATCCAGAAAGATGAAAACGGAGAATTGCAATATGAAATTTTCCGTGAAAAACAGGAACCGGAAGATGTATTGAGACTTCTTGGATATAAATAATTTTATGATCAATAGGAACGGACTAGAGTCCTGAGCGTAGACGAAGGAAGCCCGTTCAATAAAAATAAAAATCCATTGGCTTTAGCCAAAACTTACACAAAACAAAAGCTCTCAGATTCTGAGAGCTTTTTTATTTAAAAATATTTTGAAATTTTTTCCAGTTCGAGGTCTTCATAATCTGAAACCACGGTATCAGCTAATGTATAATCCTGATTTTTTGAATGTGGACTTCTGTAAGCAGCACAAAATATCTTAGCTCTGTGGGCCGCGAGAATCCCATTCGTAGAATCTTCAATCACCATGCAGTTTTCAACGGGTTCACCGGCCATTTCAGCCGCCAGGAGAAAAACTTCCGGATGAGGTTTAGATTCCTTCAAATCGGCACCACTGATCTTTCCGCTGAAATATTGTTCCAATCCGAATTTTTCAAATACCATATTGATGGTCGTCATGGTAGCGGAAGAAGCTAAAATAAGCTTGATCCCGTTTTCATGGTAATGCTGAATCAGATTTCTTACCCCGGGAATAAGATCAAACTCATCATCATTATAAAAATAATCTTTAAAATGAGATCTTTTGATGTCAGCAATAGCTTCATGTGTCTGATTCAGGTCAAACTGACTGATCAATGTTTCACAAACCCTTTTGGTGGAAGCTCCGGTAAAAGAAGTGTATAAATCTTCGGAAACTGCAATTTCCAATTCATCAAACGTTTTGAAATAGGCTTTTCTATGCAATGGTTCTGTATCTACAATCACCCCATCCATATCGAAAAGAACAGCTTTTAAAGACATATTCTAAGTTTTTCACAAAAATAGGAAATTGAGTTGAAAGAGGAAAGCTCAATAAGGTAGGAAGTCAGAAGAGGGAAGCTGGAAGTTATTGTAAAGGATGTTTTACTGTAACTTTGATAAATGAATTGAAAAATGCTGATAAAATTGAATGCAAATTGTTTTTTTGCTCTTCATGACTTCCTTCTTCCAGCCTCCAGCTTCCTAACAAATATTAAAATGTTTAATTTATAGTGCGGATTAACGGATAATTATCATTCACAAACTCTCACAGCTCTTACTCTCCAACTCGTAAACTCTTCGTATCTTTGTCTCCAATTTCAACATTAAAATTTTAAAATAAAGCATGAGAACATACGCAGGAATTCCCGAGGAAAACGCAACGTTAGAGAATTCGAAAGTAATGTTGGTAACAGTTCCTTACGATGGAACTTCAACATGGGGAAAAGGAGCTGATAAAGGTCCGGAATTATTCCTAGACGCTTCTGAAAATATGGAGCTTTATGACATTGAAACACAAACTGAACCTTACCTTCAGGGAGTATATTTAGCTGGAGAAGTTTCTGAAAATTCTAGTCCTGAAGCAATGACAGAAGCTGTTTATCAGAAAACAAAAGAGCTTTTGAACCATGAAGGAAAAATATTCACGCTATTCGGTGGTGAACACTCTGTTTCTATCGGTTCTATCCGTGCAGTAGGTGAAAAATTTGAAAACCTTACTGTTCTTCAGTTAGATGCTCACACAGATTTACGTCCTGAGTTCCACGGTTCTACTTCTAACCACGCTTGTGCGGTGTTTGAAGCGAATCAGAAGCATAACTTGGTTCAGGTGGGAATTCGTTCTATGGATGCAGAAGAAGCACAGTATTTACCTGAAGGAAGAGTATTCTTTGCTCATGAAATTGCGAACAACGAGAACTGGGTAAACGACGTATTGGAAAAAGTTTCAGGAAACGTTTATATTACGATTGACCTTGATGCTTTTGACCCTGCTATTGCTCCCTCTACAGGAACTCCTGAACCGGGTGGATTACAATGGTATCCAACATTGGAACTATTAAGAAAAGTATTCGAAAAATGTAATGTAGTGGCATTTGATATTGTAGAATTAATGGATTCTCCAATGGCTAAGCCAACCGCTTTCCTTGCTGCTAAGCTATATTATAAAATGCTTGCTTATAACGATATTTATAACAACGATAACTAATATTCCGCAAGAATCGGATTTTTTCTGTCGTGTATTCTTTGGAAATTTGTGAGATAAAAACATAGTAAGATGTCCACACAAAATCAAATAGATTACAACAGAATTGCCAAAGCGATAGAGTATATCCAGAGCAATTTCAGACTTCAGCCAAGTTTGGAGGAAGTGGCAGAGAATATTCACTTAAGTCCGGCCCATTTTCAGAAAATTTTCACAGATTGGGCAGGAACAAGTCCGAAAAAATTTTTACAGTTCATCAGCCTTGAACACGCTAAAAATTTATTGAAGGAAGAAAAGGCAAGTATTTTTGATACCGCTTATGAAACCGGACTTTCCAGTACAAGCAGGTTGCATGATCTGTTTGTAAAGATTGAAGGAATGTCTCCGGCAGAATATAAAAACGGAGGAAAGAGCCTTGCTATAAATTATAGTTTTTCAGAAAGTCCATTTGGAAATATCCTGGTAGCTTCCACAGAAAAAGGAATCTGCTATATGGCTTTTGAAAATGATAAAGAAACAGCATTAGGGAATTTACAGCATAAATTTCCTAATGCTTCTTTTTTTGATAAGCAGGATGCCCTTCAGAAAAATGCATTGTCTATATTCGATAAAGACTGGACAAAGCTCAACACGATCAAGCTTCATTTAAAAGGTACCGATTTTCAGTTAAAAGTCTGGGAAAGTCTATTAACTATTCCTATGGGAAAACTGTCTACTTATGGAAACCTTGCAGAGAAAATTGGAAATCCTAAAGCATCAAGAGCTGTGGGAACAGCCATAGGAAGTAATCCTGTAGCATTTCTTATTCCCTGTCACCGTGTGATCCAATCTACAGGACATTTAGGTGGATACCGATGGGGAGCTGACAGAAAACAAATGATTGTAGGCTGGGAGAGTTCGCAGCTTTATTCTTAATGTTTTTTTAACCACAAAGGCACAAAAGTTTTTGAACACTTAAGTTATTTTAAGTGACTACTAACTGCTTGAGAAGTACACTTAAGTTTATTGAAAATCTCCGATTTTCACCAATATTTCAGTTGAAGGAGGATATATTCCCCTCCCTTGGAGGGTGGCAAAAATTCAAAGAATTTTTGCCGGGGTGGTTTTATAACAAACTACAATTCCTTTCCAAAAACATTACGTAATTTATATTACCAAAATTAAAAACAATGCTCAGCCTGTTTGATGAAACACCAGATTATCCACTAAGCCTTCTTCCACATGACGGAACTGTTCTGTACTATGGAAAAGTTTTCTCAAAAGAAGAGTGTGGTACTTACTACGATTATCTTTTCAACGAAATTCCATGGCAGCATGATGAGGCAGTTGTCTTTGGAAAATTAATTCTGACTAAAAGAAAAGTAGCCTGGTTTGGAGAAAAAACTTTTGAATATACCTATTCCAACAGAACAAAATATGCAAAACCATGGACTCCCGAACTGCTGAAATTAAAACAGAAATGTGAAGAAGTTTCGGGAGAAACCTATAACTCATGTCTGCTTAATTTATACCATGACGGAAGTGAGGGAATGGCTTATCACAGCGATGGGGAAACAGATCTTAAAAAACACGGTGCTATTGCTTCCCTAACGTTTGGAGCGGAGAGAAAGTTTTTATTTAAACACAAAACGTCAAAAGAAAAAGTAGAAATATTCCTGGAAAACGGAAGTTTATTAATTATGAAAGGAACTACCCAGGACAATTGGCTTCACAGGCTTCCACCCACAACAAAAGTAACCACTCCAAGGGTAAATCTTACTTTCAGAACTATCGAAGAATAAAAACTCTCGCAGATTAAGCAAATCACGCAGATGTTAACGCAATCATCTGTGAAGATCAGTGCAATCTGTGGGAAACAAAATTATTCTTTTATAACAATGATCCGCGAAATCAGCTCAATCTGCGAGAGTCACAAAAAAACGCTGTTCAACTGAACAGCGTTTTCTAATTTATTTTAAGATATCAGCTTCAATAGAACTGTCTCCATACACTTTAATAAATGCTTTAGTGTAATCTTCTTTAGTCGCAAAGTTGGGATTATCCATAAATTTCTGAGGATTCAAAGCGAAAAGCGGGAACCACGTACTGCTGATTTGAATCTGGATTTTATGCCCTTTTTTGAATGTATGAACAACATCCTGAAGTCTGAAGTTCACTGCTGTTTTCTGATCAGGAACTAAGGCTTCTCCTTTCTCTTTAGTATTTCTGAATCTGGCAGGCATAATTTCACTTCTTACCATCTGGTGATAATTTCCGTAGATTACACCATCTTTCTTTTCTACAGGTTTGAAATCTTCAGGATAAACATCAATCAGTTTTACGGCGAAGTCTGCATCAGTAGAAGAAGAGGAAATATTCAGTTTAGCCATAATTTCTCCTGCGAAAGTAATATCTTCTGTCAGTACATCCGTTGTAAACGTTAATACATCAGGTCTTCCTACTGCAAATCTTTGGTCTTCAGACATATAATTTCTTGGAGTAAATCCGTTGAAATCCTTTAAATGATCAGAGCTTAAAACCGGATTGTTAGGATCGCTGTAATATTCTGAATATCCTTGTCCTGAAGTCTTCTTTAATGTATTGTCAGAAAGGTAGAAATTCACTTTTTGAGCATTTTTAGGAGGATAAGAGGCAAATTCTTTCCATTGTTTAGCTCCGGTGTCATACATCAAAGCTTCAGGAAGGCCGGCATCTTCTTTTGTATTTCCTTTCAGATAATGGCTGAAGAATTTTGTTTCCACATTTTTCTGATAGTACGTTGCAATACTGTCTCCGAAATACGTTTCACTATGGAAATGTTTTCCCTGTTCCTGAGACCATCCGCCATGAGAAAAAGGTCCCATTACAATGGTATTTTTAGCCTTTGGACTTGTCTTCTCAATAGTTTTGTAAATATTTAAAGGTCCGGAAAGATCTTCTGCATCAAACCATCCGCCAACAGTCATTACGGCATGGTTGATATTCTTCAGGTGAGGAAGCAGCCCTCTTTTCTGCCAGAATTCATCATAGTTGGTATGATTCATAATTTCCGTCATGAAGAAATTATCTTTATAATATTTTTCATATCCATCTTTCAGGGTTCCCATGTCTCTGTAGAATTTCAAGCCATCTTCAGAGGTTTGTTTAACAAAAGAATCCATGTACCATGCTTTCTGTTCCGGTTTTGTTTTTTGGACTCCAAAAACAGGAAATGTTCTGAAGTATCCCAGCATAAATCTTCCATTGTGAAGAAAGTCATCATTCCAGAAATCAGAAATAGGAGCTTGCGGGGAAGAAGCAACCAATGCCGGGTGCTGTGCTAATGTTCCTACAGCTGTATAGAATCCAGGATAAGAAGTTCCGAATTGTCCTACCTTACCGTTATTATCTTTAATGTTTTTTAAAAGCCAGTCGATGGTATCGTAAGTATCTGTACTTTCGTCAACGTCTTTTTTCGTTTTACGTTCCACCTGCGGAGTCATGTTGGTGAAAGTTCCTTCACTCATATATCTACCCCGTATATCCTGATACACAAAAATATATTTATCTTTCATCAGGAAAGTGTTTGGACCCACTTTGGTTTTATATTCATTTTCACCATAAGGAGCAATGCTGTAGCAGGTTCTCTGCATCAGGAACGGATATTTGTTCTTGTTTGAAATATCCTTAGGAATATAAACAGCAGTGAAAAGCTTCACTCCATCACGCATCGGAATATAAAATTCCTTTTTGGTGAAATTATCTTTAACGAAATTGTCTTTTTGTTCCGTATTCTGAGCCTTTCCAAGAATGAAAAGAAGAATGAATACAACTGAAATAGGGGTCTTCATAAGTAAAATTTGCGGCTAATTTAAAAATAAAAATAATTTCAGGGTATTTTCTTAGATGAATCTTCCTTTAAAAGTGGATTTGTTTTGATTTTTTACTGATGATTGTGGAATATGTAAAAGGATTTTTTTGTGCTGGAAGAGATGAGTGTAGGTCATAAAAACCACCCGTCAAAAATCCTCTGAATTTTTTACACCCCTCCAGAGGAATGGAATGTGCAGCCATTCAACTTAAGTATTAGTGAAAACCAGAGATTTTCAAAACTTAAGTTTACTTCTCAAACAGTTAGTAGTTACTTAAAATAACTTAAGTGTTCAAAAACTTTTGTGACTTTGTGGTTAGCTAATAAAAAAGCCGGAAAATTTTCCGGCCATTGGTTAAAATATATAAAAGTATGGTGTTTATTTGTTTTTCGGTTTTTTACCGGCAAATTTATTGAGTTTCATACTAAGCGAAAACATGATGTATCTTTTCAGGATAAGGTCTTCACGGTCTTCAAAATAAGAATCTGTAATAGTTCTTTTTACACTTTGATTTTGATTCAGTACATCATAAACTTTTATTTTTGCGGTCAGTTGTTTATTATAGAATGAATATCCCAGACTCGCATTCCAGAAATAGAAATCTTTCTTAAATCCAGGGGCGATGTTTGAATTGGTGTTATAAGAAAAATCATTTCCGATGAAGAAACTCTTTTGGAACAGATAATTAGTGAGTTCAATTTTTAAAGACTGGGTAGTGGTATTCACTCTGTTGACATTATAGTTTGTATAATCAGAAAAGCTATATCCAAGGCTGTAAGATGGTTTTATGGTAAAAATATCCTTGATTTCGTAATTAAGATTAAGTCCGGGATTGAAGTTGTAGGCCCTGCTTTTAAATGCTTCTCCATTGATAAATCCGTTATTATAGGTATAATTCATACTAAATCTTGGAGCGATTCTGAATTTATGGTCATTCCATTTAAATGTTTTGGTTAAACCCATACTGAAACTGAAATTTTTATTTCCGCTTATATTACTGTATGTAGTAATCTGTCTTCCGGAACTGTCATATTTGGAATAATTGATCACGTCATTATTTCTATAGGTAAAACCAGCCGTAATATAATAGTTTAAATTTTTGATCATATTATAGCTGTTGAAAGTAAGATTGGTTTCGTTGATCCAGGTGTTTTTAAGATCAGGATTTCCGGTATTGGTAACTAAAGGATTAGATTCATCCTTATAGGGGATTAGTTTTCCGGCATCAGGAATCGTGGAGCTGGAAGAGTTGGATAAGATCAATGTCTGGCGGTCTGTAAAAGAGTATCGGAAATTGGTTGAATAGTTGGGAAGCACAAAATTCTTCTGAAGAGTATACAATTGCCCGTTAAAAACCGAATTAACATTCATATCTGAAATGTCAGCATTGATGGTAGCCCAGAACCCGAACTTCTTTTTATAAAGGTAATATGATAATTCAGGGGTAAACTGATTCAGCCTTTGATCCATACTATTGGAAAGACGGGTATTGTATTGAGAATACTGTCCTGTAACTGGATCAAAATCATTAAAGTCTCTTATATTTCTGGTTAGTTTTGAACCGTATTGCAGTGTGACAGCAATTGTTGCAGAATCCGAGACGGGTTCCGTGTATCTTGCCATAAAGCTGTAGTTATCATCCTGAGAACGGGTTTTCTGTAACTGATTACGGTTATCAGTAGTCATAACGGAGTCCTTATAAAAGGAATTCAGTGACTGATTAATGTTATTATTAGTAGATTGCGTAATAGAAGTATTGATCATAGCCATGATCCCTCTGTTCTTTTTCTTAAAGTTTTTAAAGAAATTAATATTAGGGCTGAACGTATTGGTTTCCCCTCTGGTTTGAGTAATGTTTTTACTTTCATTCAAAAGCTGATCATCTTTCAGGGTGGAAGCTATAGACTGTCCTGAACCGAATGTTTCTGCTTTTGAAAATGAAGGAGCTATGTAAATGTTGGTCAGTGAATCCAGTTTTATGCCTACTGAACTGTTGAAATTATACTGTCTTGATTCATTTTCATTGCTGCTTTCAGAATCTGTTTTGAGGGTATAATCCGGAAGGAGCGTTGTCTTTGAGGCCTTTGAACGGGTTTCATTATTAGAATCTGTATACTGAAGGCTCAGGTTGTCAAGATTGGCATCATTCCCAAGTTTATCATTATAATTCAGACCAAAGCTATTGAATTTTTGAATTCCGCTTCCTTGCTGGCCTGTGCTGCCACGGCCCATCGTATCAAAGATCTGATCCCCTGAACTGCTTTTGGAGTTGATATTATTGGCAGAGGCTAAAACACTGATCTTGGTATCACCTTTAAAATAATTTAAAAATACATTCCCTTCATATCGCTTATCAGAACCATATCCAGCCAATATTTTAGACATAAGGCCTTTGTTTTTCTTTTCATCAATATTGAAATTAATGGTAGTATTTTGAGATTTGGCCGGTCTTTTGGTCAGTTCCTCTTCTTTGGTTTTCGTTGTGGTAAATTGGATATTTTTAATGATATCTGCAGGAAGATTTTGTAAAGCAGTCTTCCCTTCCTTATCAAAGAAAGGTTTTCCATTCACCATGATTTGGTCTACATTTTTTCCGTTGACTGTAATTTTTCCGTCATTGCCAATTTCTACTCCGGGAATCTGTTTCAAAAGCTCATCAATCTGGCTGTCCGGCCTCACCTTAAGGGCTGAAGCATTGAATTCTATGGTGTCATTTTTTACTTTTACAGGAGAAACGGTGATCTTTACCTCATCAATATCAATAACTTTTTTCTTTTCAAGCACTACATCACCTAGGGATAATGACTGTAAAATTTTATCTAGTGCCTTTGAATAGGATAATTTTTCAGTATCAATTTTTAAAAAGGAAGGTTCTTTCACCTCATCAATTGGTAATGAAAATTTACCTTCTTTATTGGTGGCCGTATAATTGATAATGGTGGAATCTTTGGCTTTCAGCAGATAGATGGTAGCATTTTCCACAGGCTTTCTTTCAGGATCAGATACTTTTCCATCAATATAGAGTCTCTGGCCATAGACAATCAGGAAATTGCATACCAAAAACATGAATAATAAGATTTTCTTCATTGAGCTTTCCAAAACGTAAAAATAAAAAAACATCCCAATATTGGGATGCTTCTTATGAATATTTAATATTTCAAAAAATATTTTATGCTCTTAAATATCTTGAATAAGCATATCCTTCCTGGCCGTCAGCAGTTTTCACTTTCCACCAGTCATCAGAAGTCTGCTCAATTAAAGTTACAGCTGATCCTTTTGCAGCTTTTCCTACTACAGCAGCTTCAGTAGAAGGCTCCTGTCTGATGTTCAGATTAGATTCTTCTGTAGCCACAGTAAGAGAAGCACCTGAAGCAAGACCTGCAACCTGTACATCAATATTGATATCTGAAGCAGAATAAGTAGAATCAATAGCTCCTAAAGCATTCCAAACTGCATCTTTTGCAGCCGTATTGGAAGCATCTCCGGAAACATATAGAATTCCGTCCTGTTCCTGAACCTGTAGGTTTGAAATCCCAGCAGACTGAGCCGCTGAAACTACGCTTGAATATTTATCTTGTAATGTACTCATCTTAATTTAATTATTTTACTGTGTAGTTAAATTTAACTTTACCAACTTTTAAAGCGTCAACAGACTGCTTGATTTTTTTAGCTTGTTCCTGAGAAACATTTCCTGTAAGGGTAAGTTCGTCATTGATAACTTCTACTTTTACTGTAGGGAAATCTTTTACCGCATCCTGAACTTTTTTCTGAACTACAGGGTCTACAGCAGATTTAGTTTCAACAGGTGCCGGAGCTGGAGTAGCTTCCACTTTAGACATATCCATTACGTCTTTTACTCCTTTAATTGCCTTTAATTGTGCAATCATGGCATCTTTAGACGCTTGATCCGCGAAAGTTCCGCTTAAGTGAGCCACACCTTCTTTTACTTCAACAGAAGCATTGGGATTAGAAGTTACTACAGTTGTAGCCTGAGTCTGAAGATCGGCATCAGAAACTTTTTTCTTACAAGAAACTGCCCCGAAAGATACAGCTACAGCTAATGCAGCCATTGCGATAGTTTTTTTCATATTGTATATTTATTAATGTTGTTATACAATCAAATGTAATAATAAAATTTGTACCAAAAGAATAAAAATTCAATAAATCTTTCTTAAATTTTTTACAATATTTTCTGAACCAGTGATTTAATTTTTATGTTTCGAAAACTTAATACAGCCTTAAAGTGATTAGAATAAAATATTCTGCCAATTCAAAAACCATTATATTTGCGCAAATTGAACTATATATATGAAAGGACAGAATAAACTTTTTATAGCAATTATCATCGCGCTTATCCTGGGAGTAGGAATCGGAGGACTTGTACATGTAAAGTATCCGGAGAGTGCTGAACCTTTTTCCAAGAACATAAAATTATTGGGAACAGTTTTCATCAGGCTGGTACAGATGATTATTGCACCTTTGGTTTTTACTACACTTGTGGTAGGAATTGCCAAAATGAGTGATATCAAAATGATCGGAAGAGTAGGAACAAAAGCAATGCTTTGGTTTATTTCCGCATCTTTGGTTTCCCTTTTTATCGGGCTAATGCTTGTGAACTGGCTGGAGCCGGGACACGTAACCAAATTACCTGTTCAGGATGTTGCTTCGGCAGAAGACCTTCTGAAAAGCAGTAAAAGTTTCTCTTTAGAAGACTTTGTAAAGCATATGATCCCTAAAAGTTTATTTGAAGCCTTTGCTACCAACGAAGTATTGCAGATTGTAGTATTTGCTATTATGTTTGGGATTGCTTTAGCCAATTTAGGAGAAGAATATTCTAAACCGGTGGTGAAGCTTTTTGATATCATTGCTCATGGTATTCTTAAAATGGTAGGATATATCATGTGGTTTGCACCACTTGGTGTATTGGGAGCCATTGCAGCAGTGGTAGCAACCAATGGTTTTGAAATTTTTAAAGTATATGCCATTTATCTGAGAGACTTCTTCTTTGCTTTGGCTATACTTTGGCTGGTTCTTTTAGTTGTAGGATATTTCATTTTAGGAAACAGGCTGTTTGATTTATTAAAAAGAATTAAAGAACCATTACTAATTGCCTTTTCTACAACAAGTTCAGAAGCAGTATTCCCAAAATTAGTGGAAGAGCTTGAGAAATTTGGATGTAACAACAGGGTAGTATCTTTTATTCTTCCTTTGGGATATTCCTTTAACCTTGATGGGAGTATGATGTATATGACATTCGCTTCCATTTTTATTGCTCAGATTTACGGAGTAGAAATGACAATCGGGCAGCAGATCACCATGCTTTTGGTATTGATGCTTACTTCAAAAGGGATTGCAGGAGTTCCGAGAGCTTCTTTGGTTATTATTGTAGCCACTTGTTCAATGTTTGGAATTCCACCGGAAGGTATTGCCTTAATTTTACCAATTGACCATTTCTGTGATATGGGAAGAAGTATGACCAATGTATTAGGAAATACGCTGGCCACTTCAGCAGTATCAAAATGGGAGGGGCAGTTAACCGAACCTTTAGACAAAATTTAAATAATGAGTGTAAAAAACTTATCATCATACAAAAGCCATATTGAAAAATATGGCTTTTCAGTTATCAATGAGGTCTTCTCTGATGCAGAAGTGGCTGGAATTATCCATGTTTTAGACCATATAGACACTTCAAAAGAGAACTTCAGGAAATCCGAAGACCTGTTTGCCATCAGGCAGTTTTTAAAAGAAATTCCGGAGATTAAAGACCTTATCTTTAATGGGAATATTAAAAAAATCATCAAAGAAATCTTTGGTGACCGGTATTTTGTAGTAAAAAGTATCTATTTTGATAAACCGGAAACTTCCAACTGGTATGTAGCCTATCATCAGGATCTGACCATTTCGGTAGATAAAAAACTTGAACTGTCCGGTTTTGGTCCCTGGACTACAAAACAAAATCAGTTTGCAGTACAGCCACCATTGGATATTTTAGAGAATATTTACACCATCAGAATCCATTTGGATGATACGGATGAAAATAATGGAGCTTTAAAAGTGGTTCCGAAATCCCATACGAAAGGAATTTACAGACCGGAAACTATAGATTGGAATGTAGAAACCGAAGAAGTCTGTAAAGTAAAAAAGGGTGGAGTAATGCTAATGAAACCTCTCACGTTTCATGGCTCAAACCGGACTACGAATGGAAAGAAAAGAAGAGTCATCCACATAGAGTTTTCTGATAGGGAACTCCCGGAAGTTCTGCAATGGGCAGAAAGAATGAATTGATATTAATAAAAAAAGTACTCTTAAACATTTTAAAGAGTACTTTTTTTATTACCAATGTTTGGATATGACTTCACCGAATTCACTAGTGAGATTTTCTTTATGATAAAAAAGTAATAAAAGATATTCTTTTTGCAAAGATTGCTCTGAATCCATTGTTGTTCCAAATAGAATATTACCTTTCAGAGCTTTATTAATAGCTTTTTCCTGGCTTCCAAAACCTATAATAGGAGTTATTTTTTCAATTCTGGAATCTTCTCTTGCTTGTACTTTATAAATAGCAAATAATTGTTTAGGTTTAAAATTCTTGATTTTAGACAAATTGGATTTACTGTTCATTGCCTTTGAATCATCATAATGGGAAACAAATTTTAAATTCTTAAGTCCATTTTTGTTTTCATCTAAATATGAAAAAACCTTATGTAAAGTTTCAAGCCGGATATCATCATCTTTTGTAGGCTGGTCCTTTAATCTGAACATAGGAGAACAGGAATTAATGGAGTAGTTATTATTGTATCCATTTAATAAAATTAGATATCTTTCATTAGATTGTATATTTATTTCGCACGCTCCTGAATAGGCTTGCCCAATCAATCCTCTTACATTTAATGTAGTGAATTTTGTTCCTTTATATACTTTTTCAAATTCTACATCAACTTTATAGGTTCTTTGTTCGGTATTTTCATCATATACCTTCAGGATCTTTATAACCCCTACAACATCTGCTGATAAATAGTTTTCAGTCAAAGTACTTGGAACACAGCTGCAAGCGGATACTTTTATAAAACTTAATAATAAAAATAGAAATAATGATAATTTTTTCATAGTTAGGTATCGTTTTTATCTGACAGAAATTTCATCCACAAAGATATACGTTTCACCACCGGTTTTCTGATGCCATCCGGGAAGTTTTCCAGAATAATAAGCTTTTACTTTAAGGTATCTTGCTTCGGTAGGAAGAATTTCAGTGGTGAAATCTTTGGTCTGAATTTTTTCATCTTTGGTGTCAATATCATTGTCAATTGTATCTAACAGAAAAAAGTCCTTAGCATTCATAGATGCAAAGTATTCCACTTTTTTGGGTATCAGGATTAATGATTTGTGATCCTGAAGATAAGTAGACGTAATGTGAGTGATTTGCAAAGGTGACTGAAAATCGATTACAGCTTCAAAATTCTGTCCCAGATATCCCTGCCAGTCTCCTTTTTTCCAGTCCAGATCACCTTTGATCCCATCAATCAGTGCAAATTTTCCTGTGGCTGTATATTGAGGATTAACTTTTGAAAGGGTAGTGATCTCCCAATAATTGGGTCTTCTGTTGAAACTTGCCGTTACCATTACACTTTTTTCCCTTTTCCTTTCCACATAAGCCTGAACCTGTGTTGTTTTGCTGATGGTGAAAGGCTTTTTGTAAGCTGTGAATTTCTTTTTTTTGTTGACATTACCGGCATCAAGCGTTATATAATAGATTTTATCACCAGGATTTTGTGAAGAGATCTCAACTTTGGTAGAAAAATCAAAGATTCTGTCTGCTTTAATGATTGGAGGAACAATAGCTTCTTGAACAGTAGATATAAGGTCTTCAGTCCCTTTAACTGTATTTATATCTTGAGAATGATTTTGTGCATTCATAACCTGGATAAGCAGTAAAGACAATGCAAGCAGTCCTTTTTTCATATTTGATATTATAATGGATGGGTAAATCAAGTACAGTACCAAATAGGAAGTAAAAGCTATAAAATTGAGATGATATGGGTTGAAGCTGGTAGAGGGAAGCTGGAAGTACTGTTGGGTTATGGAGAGATTGTAATGTTAACTTTGATGAAAAGAAACAGGGCTAATTAATGTGGGAAGCTGGAAGTTATGATTAATTGTGAATATTTAATAAAAGTAATCAGAGGAAGGGTATTATGATGATTATGTTTATAAATTTAACGCAAAGATCTTATAATATAACTGTAATATTTTGATGAAGCAAAGAGTGGAATCAACTTCATTGATTCTTTTGAAGCAGTCGCATGTCCATATAGCTTAATCCGCGACTTTGTCGCGGTTTTAGCTCCCTTAAAATAATACATAATCTAAATGAAACCTTTGCGTTTTAAAAATATAATGTAGGATTATGTAAACGTTTTTATAATCATTTAGTTAATTGAAAGATTGAAAGTAGACTTAAGTCTTCGTTTTCCATCTTCCTTGCTTCTACGCTTCCCCTTCAAACAATTCATTAAGATATTCCACTTTATGGGTTTCATCTCTTGTTGTTCCCAGAAACTTTTTCCAGGCCTGGGACTCATGGTAAACAATACCCATTTCCCAGACGCAGTACGTTGGAAGGTGGGGTTTATTTCTATCCCAGCTCTCGAATTTTCCGGTTCCATCATAATAAACACTTTCCCATAATTCGTTTTCACTTCGCCAGGTACATACCAGAAGAAGGTAATTCTCACCACATCTGTGCATAATTACAAATCCAAGATCTTCAACATTCTGAAAGTTTTCACCAGCATTTTCAATACATATTTTAGCCTTCTGAATATCCTGTGCAGAAACATCTGCCGGATCTTTAGCCAGATCATACCATTTGAATCTCGTTTTTCCTACAATGAATATTTCTTTTGGTAATGCATATTTAGATGGGTAAGCCATAGTTTTCTTAGATTTTGTTTTGTTGGCGGGTGATAGCTCATGATGAAAAAAGAGAAGAAACAAAATTTTTAACGATCTGATTTATCACCTGATATTATAGATTTTATTGATTCTAAATTACCGAAAAAAAACGTAAATTTGTAAACAATTTATATTTATATGTTGACGAAAGAAAAGGTTCAGGAATTCCTTAAAGAAATAGAAGTAGATGACTTGGTGAATAATCTTCAGATTATGGGTAACGATGTTTATATTGACATGACTGCCCATTCACCGGCAATGCACGAAAAGAAAAAGCTGGAAGCGGCTATGAAGCAGGCTTTTGCCAGTGAGTTTGGAGAAGACATTCATTTAAAACTTAAAATCGTTTCTCCAGAACCTAGTGAAATTCAGCAAAGTCAGATCAAAGGAAAACAAATTCCCGGGATTCAAAATATTATCGCTATTGCTTCCGGTAAAGGAGGGGTAGGAAAGTCTACAGTTTCTGCGAATATGGCAGTAACTTTAGCTAAAATGGGCTTCAAAGTAGGATTATTAGATGCTGATATTTACGGACCATCAGTTCCTACCATGTTCGATACAGAAGGCGCAAAACCAATTTCTGTAGAAGTGAACGGAAAGAATATGATGAAACCTATTGAAAATTATGGAGTGAAAATGCTTTCTATAGGATATTTCTCAGGAGCTAACCAGGCAGTAGTGTGGAGAGGGCCAATGGCTTCAAAAGCATTAAACCAAATGATCAGAGATGCTGCATGGGGTGAATTGGATTTCTTATTAATCGACCTGCCTCCGGGAACAGGGGATATTCACTTATCCATCATCCAGGAAGTACCAGTAACAGGAGCGGTGATTGTAAGTACACCTCAGCATGTTGCTTTAGCAGACGTAAGAAAAGGGATTGCTATGTTCCAGATGGAAAGCATCAATATTCCGGTTCTTGGATTAATCGAAAATATGGCGTATTTTACACCGGAAGAACTTCCTGACAATAAATATTATATCTTTGGAAACCAGGGAGCTCAATATTTAGCTGAAGATCTTGGAATTCCGGTATTGGGAGAAATTCCATTGATCCAGAGCATCAGAGAAGCAGGAGATGTGGGAAGACCGGCTGCCCTTCAGGAAAATTCTAAAATTGCAGAAATTTATACTGAAACGGCAAGAAAAATGGTAGAAAGTCTGGTTGAAAGAAATAAAAACCTTCCACCAACTGAGGCTGTGAAGATCTCTACTATGGCAGGTTGCTCGCCAAAAGCAAAATAATAATAACTTTCAATCAAATTTGAAAAAACCGAATTGAACTGAAAAAAATATGGAAACAAACATAACGCACGAAGATACAGTAACAAGAGTAATGGAAGCTCTGGAAAGCATCAGACCGTTTTTGAATAA
>NZ_MAYF01000311.1 GCF_001684955.1 Chryseobacterium contaminans
TTCTACTGCCTTTGCTTTTAATTTTTGTTTAAATTTGAAAGCAATTAAGCAGATTATTTGGTACTAAACAAGATATTCTAAACATAAAAAACTGGTTGTCAAAATACTTACAACCTTTCAACACAAAAGCTTAACGTAAATAGAATTGCATGAAACAACTTTAATAGGTCATATATTATTTACACAAATGGAAGAAAAAAGAGGTTTGAAAGAGAAGATGAACAATAAACCCATTGGAAATAATGCATATACCTAAAGGTACATTAAATATATCCTTTTAAAATTAAGCTGTCCTAAACAATTTCCTAAGACTTTTTATAGTTTCATTGCAGGTATTCGAATTTTTAAATAGAAGCCTGATTCTTCATTTTCAAAATTATATGAAGTATATTTCGTAAACAAATAATATATATTTCCTATTTCGCGTTTGTTAATGCATAAATTTTAATAAATAGATAATATTAAGTAAAAATGTTATACAAAGAGATCCATATTGGAAAGTTTATTAAGGAGAGGGTTGATGAGAATGAAATAACAATGGAGAGGATATGTAAATTCCTGGACAGAGATGAAGATGCTGTAGAAAGAATGTACAACAGCAGATCAATAGACGCGGATCTTCTACTAAGATGGAGCAAGCTATTGGAATATGATTTTTTCAGACTTTATAGTTCCCATCTGATTTTATATGCTCCCCCGGCAGCAGCTAATAAAAATCAGCAAAAATCTGACAAGATCCCTTATTTCAGAAAAAACATTTATACCCAGGAAATTAAAGAGTTCATTATGAAAAGGATTCTTTCAGGAGAAATGACCCAAAGCGAAGTCATTAAGGAATATTCCATTCCTAAAAGTACGCTTCACAGATGGCTTCAGAAAAGTGAAATTAACGGATAAACTGATAAAAATGCGTCCCAATTATAAAAAGATCTATCAGGATATGCTTAAGATGGAATATCCGGATAAGCTAAAAGATCCTAAAATAAAGGAACTACTTGGAAAACTGGATACAAGTGAAGATGTCCTGAAGTTCAATGAAAGACTTTTCAAGCCTTCAAGAGAAAGCCAGAGAAACAATCAGAAACTGAAGACCTATGATAAGAAAACAATGCTTAAACTTCTTGAGTACCAAAAGAAGCATGGGCATTCTACCAGTTATATGTCTAAAAAATATAAGATCAGCAGAACTACTCTTTCAAAATGGAAACTGATGTTTGAGGAGGAGCTGGAACAAACTATGAAAAAAGCCGATAAATAATTTATCGGCTTCATATTATTATAACAAGGCAACAGGCAAATAGTGATGTCGTGCTCTAACCAGCTGAGCTACTCTTCCTATTTTTGTAGTGGAAGAGACAGGATTTGAACCTGTGTCCCCGTCGTTATGAATGAAGTAGCACTATTTTACGGCACTTGTTTGTTTTAAAAAAAAGAGGCAAAAAGATCGAAAAGACTTCCAGATCATTTTCATGACCTGTTCTGGAATCGAACCAAATAAACCGAAGTAAGCCTTTTCTACGGCACTCTTATAATCAAGGTTACAAAGACGGAATCCTTTCATTTCATCTGCTCTATCCTATTTTTGAGCTACATTCCGTTTACAACAAGAATGACAGGAGTTGAACCTGCAACCGGATGATGTGGTCGAAGTATGATTCCTGAACGACACTTGAAAAAAGCAAGGCAATCAGTCAAACAGACTCATATTAACAGCGTACTACTTTACACGATCTGCTTCCGCAGAACAGGACTTGCACCTGCACCTCTGTTACCCCACGAAGTAATCCTGTTTTACGGCACTTGCTTTTAGCTTTTCCATTGGGATTGTCTGTATTTCTTCCAGTTTCGCTGAAGCTTGGTTTCTTTTCCATTCACTACTTCTAAGCCGTGTGGAAAACAATATGAACAGCCCAATTCATTTCCGTATTGGAGCCTGGAAACCTGTACTCCGGAAATTTTCTTCGGAAAATCAATCAATTCATGTTCATTGGTTCCGAAGGTTTGTTTTAATTTTTTATTTTTTTTCACCAGTATTGAGTATTAACCTCAATACACAGCCTCTTTAAAATCTTGTTTATAGTTATTCATAGTTATTAGTTAATGTTACAAATTTATATGGCTACTGCGCATTCTTTTTACGCAGTTTGTTTTTTTATAAAACCAAGCAATATATTGTAAGAGTAATTAGTTTCAATTGGAAGTTGACGATGAAACTCTTACGGACGGCATTGGTTTGTTTATACCGGGTAATTTGACGAAAGGCTCTGTCATTTTGGAATCGAAGTAGGCCTTTCTTACGACACCGGTATTATTAACACTGCAAAATTAAATATTAAGTACGCATTCTTTTTACGCAGTTATTTTTTCTATTTAATCCCGGACATGAATTCTGAAATTTTTTTAGCGTTTTCAATATTCATTTTTTTCAAAATATCTGAAATCCTATTTTTAAAACGGACTTGTTGGTATATCATTTTGTCTAATTCATCTTTAAAATCTTCTTCTTCTACTTCAAATTTTGTTTTCACATCTTCCAAATCATTAATATTGGCTTCTGTATAGTCTGAAAAACTAATGATTCCGTTTTCTTTTTTATAGAAAATCCATGGATGCCCGATCCATATTTCTGTCCACCCGGAAGATCTCTTCTCCAACACTTTTTCCCAATTTTCTATATTTTCCAGATCTCCGCAGCAACTTGGCTGAATAAGAACCTCATCATCTTTTTTTACTACGATTCCGCCATCAAAAGAGAGAACAAATCCTCTTTCGTCAGGATCATAAAATTCTACTTCAGTGAGCTTTGCAGCTACAATGGTCTCTAAGCTTTCATCATCAATGTTTTCAATATTGACCAGATTAGAACCTTTCTGAATTTCATTAAAATTGAGGGCAAGGCGGGAAGCTGTCTCTGTAAACTTCAAAAAATATTCTTCAGGATCAGGATCATCAGTAATTTCTGGTAGTTCAAAATCTTCTTTGGTATATTTTAATGGATTAATCTCAATGGTATTAATAAGCTCTATCATACTACATATCTTCATTTACTAGCCCCGATTGCAGTGACATCCTTTTTCTGAGTGGCCTCAGCCTGGCGAAAAAGATATAGCGGAAAGCGGGAATAAGCTCCTAAATATACTAATGATTTATAAACTCCCATTCAATACTACCAATGAACTTTACATTTCAATAGAAAGCAGTGCCTTTTACAGCACTACTTTTTCAATGATTTCTATAGCTGATTTCTGGTCTTCCAACGCATTCAATACATCGAAAATCTTATCTGACCAACCTGCAATGAGGTATACATCATTTCTTCTGATATCAATGGGCTGTCTGCCATAGCCTGCCAAATCAAAAATATAGAGTTTAGCATTGGGAGCTATCATCTTATACCTGTTCCATGTATCTTCAAAGGAGTTTCCTTTTCCACTGCTGTCATACATTTGGGTATCTGTGAACAACATTACTTTATCTACAATTTCTTTTCTTTTAATAAGATCTTCAACCACCAGATATCCATTGGTTGAATAGCCTACTTCACCTTCTCTTTTGTATAAGGCATCTACATTTTTCAGAATTCCCTGTTTAGGCATAGGAGTTCTCAACCATCGGTCCCCGAACATTCCGGTAATTACATTCTGGCATTGCGACTGTAGAATCATAGACATCAGCAAACCGATATCATACAACAGGATTTTACTTCTTGGAGAAACCGATTTCTGCATAGAACCTGAAACATCCGCCGCAATCACCACCGAAGTATTGAATCCGAAACCTTTGATGTTTTGAGCACTTGCTAAAACAGCTTCTTCCAATGCATTCCAAACAGAGGACAGATATGGAGACTCTACGTTTTTCAACTCTCTGTACGCTGCCAGGAACCGGAATGGTAACTGCTTTGAATTTTTTACCACTCTTTCATCTGACAGATAATTACATACTTTACTCATTGCCTCTGGAGATACTCCTGCTTCAAGGATATTTCTCAGATTTCGCAACATGGCCATATAACCTAATTTATTGCTAAAGATCAGTTCTTCCCATTTATTTTTGAAAGCTTGTTTTCTTTCTGTTTCATCTGCAAATCTCTTCTGTCCCAATACAGAAAGCTCCACTTCCCATGTATAAGGAGTTTCTAATATACCATCAACAATCTTGTTGAAAATGGTCTGCTGGTTTTCATCCTTTGCTTTTGGATGAACCAGAAACAAAGCATCTTTAAAGGTTACTTCTCCTTTTCTGTTGTATTTGGCGAATTGGTACTCATCAAATTTATTGAAGGATTTCACCAAACCTTTCTGGATCTGTTTTGATAACCTGTTTAGTTTTTTGGTTTCTGTTCTTTCATTGGCAAGCTGGTAATATGCTAATAATTCAGTGATTTCATCAGCTCTTTGGATCACTCCATCTACTGTTCTGCTCACCAGATCAGTACCAGATGCCTCTTTCGCTAATTCCGTAGCCAAAACCAATGGAATGGAACGCAAATGCATCTCTTTTCTTGCATATACAGCAAGTTTTGCCACAAATTCGGAATTGTTTTCCTGGATCAGAGACTGTATTCTCTCTAGTCTGTCTGTCCCTTTTTCATAGGTAATATCCGACAGTCCTGTTGTAACCACAGCACTGTACAATTCTTCTGCAGGTGTCATCACATATGCTTTTGCACCTTCGTGGTTGGTTACCACTATTTTCTCTTTTTTTAGAAAGTTAAATTTCATGAGTTACTGTTTTTTTATAGTTAAACACTAGGAAGAGTTACGGCTTCCTCTCTGATTCTGATGCAAAGTAAAGACAGTATTACGCAATCTTTTTGCGTATGTTATTTTTCTTGGAAAATTTTTGTTTTTATTTTTAAAAAACGTGAAAATGAGGATAAAACTCTCGCTGATTTGGCTGATGATGCAGATTTTTGAGAGGGTTATCTTAAGTTTTGGCTAAAGCCAAATGGATAAATGTTTATAATGATAGCGGGCTAAAGCCCGCTCCTATTGATATTGATATCCGAATGCTTAATAGTTGTTTAACAACAAGATCTTTTATCCTCATAAAATCCTTCTATCATTCATTTTCATGAAAGAAATTGGTATTATCAAGCCTTTACACTGATGTTTTCTAGCTTTGTATGGTATTAAAATTTAAACTATGATTAAAGGATTATATGAAACCCATATCCAGGTAAGCAATCTGGGAAAAGCTATTCAGTTTTATACTGAAGTACTGGGATTGAGATTGGCGCATAGAGATGAGACAAGACCTATCGCATTTCTATGGATTGGTGATGAAAAGGAATTTATGCTTGGGTTATGGGAACAGAAAGAAAACCTTCAGACCAGACATTTTGCTTTTACCAGTACTACAGAAGATATTCTGAATTATTCCGTGAAGTTTTTGGAGAATAAGAGTTTAAAGCCTTACAATTTTCTGAAAAACGGAAACGTAGAGCCTATGGTATTTGCATGGATGCCTGCACTGGCTATTTATTTTAATGATCCGGATGGCAATCAGCTGGAATTTATTTCTGTTCTTGAAGGTGATGGAAAACCAGAATTGGGTGTTCTTTCCTATGAAGATTGGATGGCACAAGCACAAAATTAATTATTTATAGAACCACGGATGAGCAATTCTTTTATGATTCATTCATCCGTGGCAAAAAGACTTTAACTTCGTGATTAAATATATCATATAAAAAATTTTGTAACCTGTTTGTGTTACATTATCTGTAATTCATTATTAACAAGTTTCTTCACTGCCAGGACATGCTTACATGGACCTCTTTCGCCCTGATATTTACTAAACCATTCACAGGTACAGCGTTCTTTTTCTTCTTCGAGGATTACTGTATGATGCACCCCACTACCTTCTACTCTGGCTTCGGTTCTTCCTTTAGTGTTATTTAAAATTTCCACTTTTCCGCCTTCAATCAGCTTTTCAGCATTTTTCATACGGGGATTCAGTTCTAAAATACGATTCAGTTTAAAAGGTAACCTGCGGTAGAAAAATTCGTTTTCATCAAGATCATAGCCCAATAATCCCATCGCTGCAAGTCTTGCTGTCAGATTTGCTGTTGTGTTCAAGCTAAGGCTTTCTTCCACTGCGAGAACGGTTGCATTGAATGACTGATTGGCGTAAGCATATTTATCCAAGGCATCAATCCATTCGTCTGAAATCTCAGCTGTGAGGCTATTCAATATGGCTCCTTCTCCGGAAAACCCTCGCCAGCTTTCTCTTGATAAGGAAAAACTGAATCTTATATTTCCCATATAAAGCTGCCAGGTTGTAGACTGCATATTGGATTGTGAAAAAACCTGCATAGAATCAATATAAGGGAGAAGAGGTTCCAGCAAACGAAGCCTGTGAAGCCCTCCAATACAAACTGCATCGGCAGATTTTACCGGAGAAAACATGGGTTTATTTCCCCTTACAATAAGGTAATAATCCGATTTCACCACTCCTTTCGGCATTCCCCTAAATAACTGCTGGGTTTGAATCTTATTAAAAGTGTGCTGTTTTTCTGATTCTGAAAGATAAATCTGAACAGTTCCAAGACCTTTGATCCATTTTGCAGGTAAAGGAACTTTTCTTTCCACTATTTTTTTTTCTTCTCTGTACAGTCCAACTTCTTTTTCCCCTACAGAAAGCATCATTTTTTCGTTAGGGCGAATACTTCCCAAAGCAGTTATCATAGGCTGGTTAAAGTCTACGTTGGTTGTTCCGCTTTCCAGAAATTCTCCATGCAATCCGTCCGGAAGAACATCTACACGGGCATAAACTCCGGCACAATGAGAAAAACCTTCAAAACGAAGTCTTTCATTTCCGGCAGTGACAATCGGATCTTTCAGAAGCGCCATCTGAAAAGGTGATAAACTGAAACTGGATTTTACAATATTGGAAAGGGTAATGAGACAACGGGCCAATATAAAAGGCTGGTTTACATTTCCCCAGAAAAAACAGGGAACATCAGTTTTTTTCTGTATCTCACTGTATTGGGCAAGAAACAGTTCTTCAAGAGTATCTTTCTTGACGAAAGATGACGACCTTGAATAGTTATAAGTAAGCATACCCTCCATCATTTAATTTTTTAGAAGCTGATTACAAATTTTCTTAAGACTAGAGTTTTCTTTCCAGTGATTGAGTTTTTCAGTTACTTTTTTATTGGCTACCGAATGATTGAGCGCCAAAACTTCATGGTACACTTCCAGCAGCTTTCTCAGGTTGGTAACAGGCTTGTCCATCTGAAGCAGGATATTGGTAATTAGCTCTTCTAGTGCACTATTATGATTTTTACTTACATTCAGCATCTGATGCTGGATAAGATCAGTAAATCTCTTTACAGGAGCCCACTCCAGTTTTTCATGGATTCCGATCACTTTTCCTAACCTTGCATTATCTATCATCTTATGGGATACGTGTTCGAGCCAGATTTCAGCAGCCGTTCCACGGATTATTTTATCTCCATCCAGGAAAATAGTTCCTAAAAACAAATATCCCATTTCATCCAAAGGCCTTTTAATCTGGTAAAGAGCCTGCGCTGTATTCAACACCATATTTCTTTCGTAAACTTCAGCAATACCGGAATAAAACAGACAGCTTTTAATCACTTTTGCCAAAGCATTACCCAAGGTGTTCGGAAAACACCACATCATCCCGATGGTTTCTGAAAGTTCTCTTGGTTCAGCAATAAAATATTCAAGAAGCAACGGGTCTTTCCTTTTTTCAAAGTGATATTTTGGGATCATAATGTTCAGTTCAGCCGGATAGTATGAATTTTTTTTACTATCAATGGTTTTCCACTGATAGCTTCCTGAAATAAATTCGGCAGGAATAGTATTGTATTCAAAACCGCTGAACTCTTTAAAAACAGTTCCTGGAGAACGTGTAATTCCGGCTGTCATCCACCATGCAGGATGTTCAAATTTTCCTTTCGGCTCAGCATTTTTCCCAAAGAAGAAAAGCAATAGGTCTTTGTATTCTCCTTTTAATTTTTTTTCAACAAGCTCTAATGCTTCAGATATATTATCCAGTGCACACCGTTGTAGTGCCAGCTGCATATCCAAATGATGGGGTTCAATATTTTTACTCTGATACACTTCGAGTCTTTCTACTAAGGTGACCGGAGAGATCCAACAGGGAGCATGAGTAATGGCAAATAGCAAAGGAATACTGTCTCCTGCTTTTATTTTTTCATAAGTATATATGCCAAGCTCTTTAAAAGCTTTCATAACAGGACTTCCGGCTCCAACATCTGTTATTGGCCCCAATTTTTTATAATAGTTTGAGTATGCTTCCCTTGCAGCCTCTTCATTACTGGTTTTCTCGTATATTTTAGTCAGGTTTTTAAGCTGAACCGGATACTTTTCCAATAAACTCAATCCGTAATTAATGATGACATTGCACAATAGGACGTTTAAATATGGAACTTCCCATTTAGCAATGGTTTTACAGGCTTTCATGAACACCGGTTCTATCAGTTTCACAGATTCTTTATTCACATCATTAGCAAAACGGGCAAATCCTAACAATGCTATATCACAGTGATGACTGTACGGATCTTCTATAGCTAAAGGAAGAAAAAACATCAGGTCTTCAAAGCTCTCAAGCACTTTAACTTTATTTTCTTCCGTGGTCAGGAATATTTTTTCTGAAACCAAAACTTCCAGTTCCTGTTGTTTATCCTCTATGTAAGTTTCTAAAAGAGAGCGCACATTTGTCAATATATTTTCTGAATAATGGGAAAGAGATTCTTTCACCGCGTCGGATGGCGGAATGTATTTCAGGATAATTTTGGCTGCTTTTGACTGTATGCCATCATCTTTACTTACAAATGCAGAGGTTAGGGCCAGCCCTAATAGCTCAGGATTAACTTTTTTATGTTGGAAAATTTTCTCTGTTAAAGCAAGGCTGCCCATCACTACGGTTTTCACTTCCATGCTCAGAAGATTAGGAAGATAATGAGCAAATTCGTCATTTTTGAAGGCAATATTTCCTACTATTTTCTTCAAATGTATAAGAATGGTATTGACCGCTTTTGACTGCACAGATGTTAACCCGGCCATTAATTCGTCCTGAAGTTCTATCAGTTCACTTTCTGTTGGTCTCAATGCTGTAAAAGCATCCATAAACCAGCCTGTCACATTTTTATTGAAGTTTCTGTTGGAAGCCAAAAGACATTCCTTTAAGAATCTTTTTCTTTCAATTTTCTGCTCTGCGACAAGTTTTTGTACTAATGGAAACCATTCTCTCTGAAAGGGTAATGATTTTGACGGATATTCACACAGGTACCAAAAGTGGGTTTTAAGCGTTTCGGGATGCTGATCCAGGTCAGCAGGGTAATTACACAGATGATGTCCCAGTAACTCTGGCTTAGGCTGGATATAGCCTTTTTCCGTCCATCCCAGAATATGTTTGTAATTAAAAGCCGTAAACTCTGCATCAATAGAATCGTTGATAAAATCGGAGAACCAATCCGGACATCCCCATTCCAGTATCTGCTCTGCCTGTTCCATATTTCTGAAAAGACTCCAGTAGTTTTTACCGAAGTTCTTTTGATCCATACAGACAAATGATGCAATATCAATAATGGAGTGCTGGTTCGCAGAGCCTGCCGTGTGGTAAGAATTTTTGGTCATGATGATCTTGTTGATCTCACGATCCATTTTCTTTATCGTAGGCACTAATGTTTTCTTTTCTTCTACGGTAAGCTGTTTCAGAAAAGGGATAATCTCATGTATTTTTTCCTCATTAAGGATCTCATAAAGTCTTTCTTTCATGTGTTTTAATTTGATGTATGATTTTTTTCAGGTTATTTTCGTTTTCCCATTCTTTAAGAACTTCAGCCACTTTCTCATCTATTCTGGTTCTATTTTGATTCAGCAGTTCATAATAAAGCTCTAACAGCTTTTTAAGATTAAAAACCGGTTTTTCAACTGCTGTAAGAATGGATATCAGCAGTTTCTCGAAGGCGTGGTTATGACTGGTACTCAGATTGATAAATCCGGATAACCCATCTGTAAATCTTTTTACAGGAGCCCATTCGAAATTGATCTTTTTCCCAATAATAATTCCCAGTTCCTGAATATTAAAATCTTCTGAAACAGTCTTATTAATAAGGGCTTCAAAAGCTATACCAGAGAATGTTTTATCTTTATGAAACAACCCGGCAGACAGCACTAAATAATGTGCGGGCTGAAACGGGAGATTCAGTTTCATCCAGGCATCAAGGAATTTTATATTTCCTTTTATATCATACTGATAGGTGGAGCAGGATAAATCGCCATTGTATTTTCTCGCGGCCAAAGATCCGGAAAAATAAGGAGCTGTATATAAAGTCCGAATCAGATCATCTTGGTAAATCGTATGATAAGAATTAAAAAGATGATCCAAAAATGAAGCATTTTCAGGTAGTTCTGTATTATTTTCTATAGATATTAATGACTGGGGAATTTCTTCTGTACTATTCCATTTATATATTTTCTTGTAACCCAATTTCCAGTCGAAACTACCATCAAGAAATTCTTTTTCATAATGATCTTTAAAATAATTCTGTTCAAAAACAGGTTTCAGGAGATCAAAATATTCTTCATTAAGCTGTTCTTTTGCGTATTGCTTTCCTTTTTCCAGATTTATTTTTTCTACCCTGAGCCAAGCTATTTCCAGATCAAAAGGAATAGGTTTATCTCCTTGTTGTTGGTAGATTTTTAATTTATCTACAAGGGTAGTAATGGTAATCCAGCAAGGCGTATATTCCGGAACGGAAAGTAATGGAAGATGTTTATTCTCTTTTAGAAATTCAAATACACCCAATAAAAGCTGCTGATAGGCTTTGAAAATAAAGGGAGTTCTTTTTTCACTCCAGTTTTCAAGTGCAGGAAATCCTAAATAAGCATCCGATAGTACTTTTAATTTATTTTTTTGCTTCAGTAAGCCATAATTAATAACAAAAGTTGCCAGCAGATGTTGAAAACCTGTTGTATCTTTTCTTTTGAATGCTACGTTAAATACAGGTTCAAGTTTATTAAAATGTTCATCATCAAATGCTGTGTTGAATTTAATCAGCGCATCCAGAAACAAACCAAGATGATATGTTTCATTGTTATTAAAAACCTGAGAAGCCAGAAAAATAAAATCGTCTATGGTTTCTATAGAAGCAATAGGTTGTGATATATGCCATGGTCTTGCTTCAAAACTTTGTTCCTCTTTATTTACAATAACTTCGCTTTCTACAAAAAACTTATCAAGCAAAACCTGAGCATCAGACAGAAGTGAAGCGGTATAAAATGTAAGTTCCTCCCTAACCTTTCCTGATTTCGGATCTCCATATTTAGCAATAATTTTTGCTGCTTTGGTTTGAAGTGTTTTGTCTTTATTCAGAAATACCGGCATTAGAAACAGGCATGCTGCTTCGTGGTATTTTTTATTGTCTTTCGCTATTTTTTCCAGTACCTGAAGCAGTGCATTGATAATATTCTTCGTTGGAAGAGTCATCAAAGATGCTGTAGCCCGCAAAAAATCTTCAGTTTTAAAATCTTTTTCTGTAATGACAGGACTGATAATCTTTAATAATCCTGGAAATAATGAATGCTGTGTTGAATGAAAGATCATGAATAATTCATCCTGTAATGCCAGTATTTCTTTGGGAGTAGGCTCCAGATAAGCAAAAAGCTCAAGGAACCAAGTATTATGTTCTTTTGAAAAATTGAAATTAATAGCCGCAAGGCTTGCTTTCAGTACTCTTGAACGGTTTATTTTATTTTCCTGAACAAGATTTTTCAATATATCTTTCCAGTTTCTGTCACGGTAAATGGATGTAATATTGCATTCATGCTCAAACAAGAACCAGATATGAGATTCAAGAGTTACAGGATAGCTAAACAATGTTTCTTCTTTTCTTGATGATGAAGAAAGCATAGACGCCCACATATCATCATTCAGTGTAAGATACCCTTTTTGCTCCCATTCCAGTACTTTAAGATAATCGAACCCATCTAGAAACTGGTGACTTCCCCCTATCCAATCAGGAACATCGGTTTCAAAAAGTTCATCAACAAGTTCTACCGGAATGGAGTAAAATCCCGTTCTCATCTTTTCATATTCATCCTTCGTTTTACTACACGCTAAAGCAGCCAACACAGATATTGTATTATGCCCCCATTCTTTATTGATATGCTTCTTTAAAGTGGCTGCAATTTCTTTCTTATCTTTTGGTGTAAGCTCCTTAAGAAAAGGAATGATTTCCTTGATTTTATAGTTTAAATATATGGTTTTAAACTCTTCGTCAATTAGCATAATTTCACTCTTGCCGGCTAAAATAAAAAAAATTGACTGACAGGCAGTAAATTATCCCTAAAAAGTGAATTTTTTAACAAAATTTTAAGTTAATAAAATGGCTATAGAGGTATTTGTAGTCCAGATTTGGCTTTCTCTGATATTATTATTAACCTTAAAGAAAGTTTTCTCTACTTCAATAAAATCTCTTTTTCTAAAGCACTATAATCCATAAAAAAGAGACTGAACACGTGGAACAGTCTCTCCGGATCTATTATATCTTGTATTTTAATTATTCTGCAAACACCAGTGCAGGATCTTTGCAATATTTCTGGCATCATCTACTCCTCTGTGATGGGTGCCGTCAAGTTTAAAACCAAGCTCATTCAGTGCTCTCTGCATCCCTACACTTTTTCTTACGGTAGGATGGATCTGGCCAAATAAGGTTTTAACATTGATGTGATCGTCACTTAACGGGTAATCCAGATAAAATCTTCGGGCCTGGTTCTGAAGCATATTCAGGTCATAGTTTCCGTAACTTGCCCAGGTCAGTTCTTCTGAATCATATTCTGCTCTCAGAATATCAAAGGCATCATCCAGCATAATTCCCTCATTATCCAACATATTTTGGGTAAGGGTAGTAAGTTCCGTACAAAACGGGCTCACTTTTGAATATTGGGGCTTTATTAAAATCCCTTCATTTTGGGAAATCTTACCGGTTTTTGCATTCATGATACAAACCCCGATTTCTATAATCTCACTTTCCTGACCTCTCGGCGGGCGGTTTTCCCAGCACGTGGCCTCAAGGTCTATAATGAGTATATTTTCTGTTGTTTTCATTGTTTTTATTTAAAATTAAAGGATGGAAGTGTTTTATTTTTCTGAATGTCCTGCTTCCACCCAAATGATTATTCCAAAATCTTATTGAGAATTTTGGCTGTGTTATAAGCATCGTCTGCTCCGCTGTGATGATGGCCCTCAAAATCCATTTTCAGATAATCCAGGGCTCTTTTTAACCCCATAGATTTATGCAATCTGAAGTGGTTTTTGAACTCATACATCACGTTCAGATATTGTCCTGAAAAAGGATTTTCTATTCCAAGCCAGTCACTTTGTTCAATGATCTGCTCTCTATCGAAATTTCCATAGCCGGCCCAGGTGAGTAGTTCAGGATTGTATTCATCCCTGATCTTCTCGCAGGCTTCTTCAAAATAGATTCCTTTTTCTTTTATCAATTGCGGTGTAATTCCTGTTAGATTCGTACAGAATCTGTTGATTTCAGATCTTTCGGGAATGACATAAATGCTTTGTTTTTGGGAGATGGTATTGGATATCAAATCCAGCTTGCAAATTCCCATTTCTATAATATCGACTTTCTGCCCGATTGGAATCCTGTCGTTTTCCCAACAGGTAGCTTCCAAATCGACAATTATGATTTGATTAGTTGTTTTCATGGTTATAATAAAATGTGTTCATAAGAGTAAATACAATTACTCTCGGGGACCGAATGGCGGTGTCCACTTTTTCTTTTTCATAATTTCCTTCACTTCTTCGTAGGAAATCGGGTAAAAGTTATGACAGTCTACCCCAACATCGAAGCTTAGCGCCATTTCATCATCCGGCAACGTTCCATGTGAGTGCCCGTATAATTGCCAGACTCCGCGGTGCGAGCCATTCCAGGTACGCATGGCATAATGGAAGAGAATGATTTTTTGCTTTCCATTGCTATTATCCGGTTCATCAATTTTCAGTTCGTGATAATCCCTGATGGAAGCAAATCGTTTAGGATAGGTTAAAGCCGCTCCTTCGTGATTGCCTTTTATCAAATGGATATTTCCATTCAACTGGTCTAAGATTTCCTTTGTAAAATCAGGCTTCCCAAGACTAAAATCTCCTAAATGGTAGACTGTGTCTCCTGGATTGACTCTCTCGTTCCATCTTTTGATGAGTTCTTTGTTCATATGCTCCGGAGATTCAAAGGGTCTTTCCGAGAACTTTATAATATTTTCGTGACCAAAATGATGGTCTGCTGTAAAAAATATATTGGGTTTCATTTTTTTAATTTTTGTTTATTGAACCACCCCGGCAAAAATTCAAAGAATTTTTGCCACCCTTCCACTGGAGGGGAATTTTCACGTCTTCAACTGAGGTGATTGTGAAGGGTGGAATCTTAGTTTTTTAATTTCTAAATGCTTTGTAAAAAGCGGCTTCAATTTCCTGTTGGTCGGTTTCAGTATACCTTCTTGAAAAATGAATCGGAATGGCTTCTTTCACCTTACATTCATTCATTATTTTTCCTGATGCAGAGGCAAAACTGTGATAGTTGATCTTTGCAAATTCCTGATCCGTATCCTTATAAAAGGTTTCAATATAAACCCTATCAGCCTGGCTGAAAACAGCTTTTATCTTTTCATAATTGTCTTCATCTACCGCATGATCCATAATGACTCCCAATTTATACCCTTCATTTCTGGTTAATAAATGGAACAAGTCTGATGCTTTATACAAGGTTCCTTCAATTTCAATTTCCTGGTCTGCATCAGTATTTTCAAAGGATTTTTTCAATTCGCTGATCCATTTTCCTTTCTTAAAATCAGAAGCATTTTCATGAAAAGTCACTGAATCTTTTTCTTTAAATAAGTACGCAATAGAATCTGTTTTATGATCCAGAATCGCAAAATCAACATCTACATATTCATCTGTAAAAAGGAAATTCTGAGTTCTTATTAACTCCTGAGTCCAGTAAGGCGGACGAAGGGTATAAACATTGATTTCTTCTTTGGAAATAATTTCATAAACCTCATATTCAATAGCATTTTCAGCGATCAAATTCCATGTATAAGATTTTAATCTGGCTTCAATTTGTTGATGAATATTTTTCGGTCCGCAGATCACCACTTTTTCTCCACTTCCAATCTGATGCCTGAAAATACCATCAAAATTGGCAAAATGATCAATATGGGTATGACTGATGAATATGGCTGATATTGCCTGTATTTCTTTAACGGTCAATAAGCTTGCTTCCCCACAGTCGCATAAATAATACTTTGCTGAGTTGGGAACTTTTATTAATATACTGATGTCTTCTTTTAAAAGACTTTTTATTTCTGCCTGTAACATTTTTTCTTTCTTTTTAAAACCACAAAAACAGTTTCTTTGTCATTCTGTAAGAATCTAAATTTCACTTTTTAATCTTTAGCCGTATAGATTCCTACGGAATGACAAACTAGTCGTCTAAACTGAGCTTTCAGACCTTTAGCTGAGACTAAAAACCTCCTTGTTTGTGGTTGAGTTTATACATAAAAAAGTTCCGGTAAAATTTACCGAAACTATACTTTTTTAAACAATTGATTTTACTTCTTTTCTACGGATACCAAAATCAGATTTCCTGATCTTGCACATACGATTATCAGTGATATGATGGAAAACAATACCTTCCATATTATTCTCAGGATTACTCAAAAAGTTTTTGATGGATTCAAAATCTAAACTTTCTAAACTAAGAATATTATTTCCATGTTTTACTAACAGATGACCTTTAATATTTTCAGGATTTCCTTGCACTTTTTCACCAATAAGCTCATAGGTCCCATCTTCTACCTTGCCCAGTTCTGCCAAAGTATTGAAGCCTTCCCAAAAGTACTGATCTTCTTTTTTAGTAATATCGCATGCTACCCAATGCGGATGATGGCCGGTAATCATATCTGCTTCCTGGCACGGAATTGCGCCTTCAGGAGCTGATTTACCTTTTTTGGCATCATATCTTTTGTATAATTTACCATTAATAATTGCACAGGCAGAACCATCAAATTTTTGTGTTGCAACAGCTGCTTCATCAAAAACCCAATTGTTTTCAGGATTAATTTCGTTAATTACTCTTCCTAAATTATTTATATCTTTTTTGAATAATGTACTTATCTTTTTCATTTTTAATAGTTTTTAAAGTTTTTTAAAAGGCTTTCTATATTCTCCTTTCCTACGGGATTCATGGAGTGGCAGTAAAATTTCGGTAAGTCTAAATAGTTATCCATACAATATTCTACCAGCCATTTTGCACAGTCATAGCCTGTTTTTTCAACAAATTCTTTAGTGTCCGGTTTTAGATAATGTTCATCTGCAAGGTCATGATCAAAAGAAATCATTTCCGGAAGTCCTTTTTCAAGGATTCTGCTGACACACTGATCATAATTACGAACAATATGCCAGTCTTTTCTGAGAAAAATATCCTGCTTGGTATAATGATATGCCTCAATCGGATATCTTATATCATCCAGAAATAATAGTCTTTTGGTCATTTCCATGGTTATTAATTTAAATTTTTATTTTTAGGCTGGATGCAGGAAGTTCATATCATCCTGTTAAAAACTTCCAGCTTCCCACCTTATATTACACCATCATATCAGCACAATTGGAACTTGCGAAGGCAAAAGGTTTTGCTTTAAACACATATCCCATTCCCAGAATGTATCCCATAGCATCTTTTAATGCGACATTGGATTTAAAATCAGGGTCGGTATTAATGTCTGCGTGTACCTCCATTTCTACTCCATAAGTCTCCAATACAGAACAGATTGCATAAGCAATTTCAACAGATTTGTTGACTTCGTTCAGCATTCGCTCTTTAATACTGATGGTCTGTATCTCTCTTTCTTTTCTGATAAAGGTAAACGCTCCTTTTCCCTCACGAATCAATACTACTGCTGTAGCATAATTAATAGCTTCTCCGTATACATGAGAGTCTGATCCCACACATACTTTCAGACGATGTCCGTTTGCCTGTTCGCGAATAATGGCTTCTTCTACCAGCTGTGTGATAGAGTGTTGGAACATTTTTCCATTCATATTCTGCCATATTTGTTGTTGCGTTTCCATTTTTTCTACATAGTTTAATTTATAATTGATAAATGATTATTGATGATTAATTTCTGCACTCCGAACCGGACTCGAACCAGTACCATCAGTTTTGGAGACTGAGATGCTACCATTACAATATCAGAGTAAATGCTGTTAATTCATCAGGACTCGAACCTGAACTCCAAGAATCAAAATCTTGTGTGCTGACCAATTACACTATGAATCAGATTAAAATGTATGAGTAATAAGTAATTGGTAATGAGTAATGATGAAAACTGCTTTTCTATCATTCATTACTTATTGCTCATTATTCATCATGTTTTGTGGAACAGACAGGAATTGAACCTGTACCTTTAGTTTTTCAGACTAACGTGCACACCGAGTACACCACTCTTCCCTGTTTTATGAGTAATGAGTAATAATGAAAACTACTCTTTTATTACTAATTACTAATTACTAATTACTAATTACTAATTGCTCATTATTCATTAAAAAAGGTTGTCTGTATTTTTATTGACTAAAGATCTTCTGCTCTTGACAACCTTTTTTCTTTTCTTCATTTTGTGTGAATGGTAACTGGCCAACTTTTTACAATTTGAATTTTCATGGTATTCTATCAATTCTGTATTGACTAGTTATTCACATCCAGTACTCTATAAGGGAATCGAACCCTTGTTTTCTGCTCGAAAGGCAGGCGTCCTTACCGTTAGACGAATAGAGCGGTTTCTATGAATAATGAATAATGAGTAATTGGTGATGAGTAATAGTGAAAACTGCTTTTCTACCTTTATTACTACTTCTTATTTATCATTCATGTTTTGTGGAAGTAGTAGGATTCGAACCTACTCAGCAATAAGCAACAGATTTACAGTCTGCCCCGACTCTCCAACTTCGGCGTACTTCCCTATTTACAAGTAATGAGTAATTGATGATGAGTAATGATGACAATTACTCTTTATTATTAATTACTTATTGCTCATTATTCATTATAAAAAAGAATAAGCTTGTCTTTAAATTTGCTTAACAAAAAGAACTTCTACGCTTGACAAGCCTTTCTTTAGAAAATTATATTGAGCATTTTATATTTTCTTCTCTTTGACCACTGACTAGGAATCGAACCTAAACAACAAGAGTACATTTCCTGCATGCTGCCATTACATTATCAGCGGATTTATTATAAGTAATGAATAATTGGTAATGAGTAATGAAAACTACTCTCCTGCTATTAATTACTTATTGCTCTTTCATCATTAAAAAAGAAAAGCCTGTCTGTATTTGTGTTTTGGCTTAAAGATCTTCTGCGCTTGACAGACGTTTTCTTTTCTTAATAAAGGATATTCTTCAGCTATTATTGATGAATGTCTTTTTAACATTCCCATTTTCAGCTTTACATTGAGATGGTTATGGGATTCAAACCCACTCAGCTTACGCAACGGTTTTGCAGACCGCCCCGACTCTTCCACTTCGGCGAACCATCAGATTTTAAATATGAGTAATAAGCAATGGGTAATAAGTAATTTTTAATGCCTATTATTCAAAAAACAAAGTCTGTCTGTATTTTTGTTTGAACTTCTGCGCTTAACAGACTTTATTTTACCTAAAATTGTATTCATCATATTTTAGCATCTAACTGTTGATGATTGAGAAAGAAAAAAGTTTGTCTGTATTTTTCGTGTTTTTGGTGTAAAGATCTTCTGCTCTCGACAAACTTTTACTTTTCTCCTGAAACAATTAACATTTAGTTACTGCGATTCTGGAAAGACTCGAACTTTCAACTTCTGGTTTAACAGACCAGCGCTCTACCATTGAGCTACAAAATCTTTTGTACGGGAAGAGGGATTCGAACCCTCAGTGCCTTGATCCTAAATCAAGTGTGTCTACCGTTCCACCATTCCCGCGGAGTTTTTATCAGTAATGAGTAATTGGTGATGAGTAATGATGAAAACTACGTTTCAATCTATTATTATTTATTACTCTTGCTCATTACTTATCATCCTGTCTGGAAAGCAAGATTCGAACTTGCGACCTCCCGCGTCCAAGACGGGTAAACAACCACCGTTATCTTTCCAGCTTTGCAGATTCACTTCAATTTTTTTCCGGGAGACAGCCGGAGCAAAAATTTTCTATGAATCTTTGCGGTCTATGCGAGAATCGAACTCGCGGTACCCAAGAGACAGTCGGGCAGGTTACCGTTACCTCAATAGACCTTTTTGTTGTGGTTCCGAGAGGATTCGAACCTCTAACCCTGGGTTTAGAAAACCCATGCTCTATCCAGTTGAGCTACGGAACCGTTTTAAGTAATCCCAGAAAGATTTGAACTTTCAACCCCCGGTTTAAAAGACCGGTGCTCTAACCATTTGAGCTATGAGATTGTTTTAGTTTTTTAATGATTCGCGCTTTGCTTATCAATTTTAGTTTCACAATTCGCTTTCATTGTAATCTCAGAAGGACTCGAACCTTCAACCTTCGGTGCCGTAAACCGACGCTCTATCCAATTGAGCTATAAGACTGTATACTTTGGGTATCTCCGGGGATCGAACCCTGTTCTCCGGTTCCACAGACCGGCGCTTTACCAAATAAGCTAAAGAAACCATAAAAAAAGCGCCTCTTTTTGGGAGGCGCTCGTTTATATTCTGACGTGAGAGATCATTAGCTGACCCACGTATATAAGCACCTTTTATCCACAATTTCACTATCATAAGCACACACCATTCCTCTCGGCTCTTGTCCGAATCCTGTTGAATGTTGATTGAGTATGTTATGTAATTGTTTCATTTTATTTTTGTTTTGTTTTTAAATTATTTTTTGTTGAATCCTGAAAACTGTTGCTTTCAATTTTCGGTTGCAAAGTAAATATGAATTTTTGGAATCCGCAAATAAATTTTCAAATTAAATCATTGAAAATCAAATAATTACAACTTAGATTTAGAATAAGTGATTTCTGTCCGCAATATTTTGCGGATATCTTAATTACCTAAATGACTGTCTCTCATTGGTTTGTCTATCACTCTATTTTATTGTATTAAAGTTGCATTGTTGATTAAAAATTTTTCATGTTTATGGTTATTTTTTTTCATTCTAAATAATTTCTGACCTAAAAAACAAAAAACGTCTCGATTTTTCGAGACGTTTCTGCAATATTTTGATTAATTTTTTACAAGGTTATCGTAAATAATTTCCAAAGTCAGCACATTTCGCCTCATTCCATATCATCTCATCATATGCAAATAATCCCAGTATTGATGGGCTTTTGCATAGTTCTGCATTGATATGTGCTCTTTGTATTGTCATAATTTTCTGGCGCAAAGATATGAAAAATTGTTTTTCAACAGGGAAAAAAGGGTCCTTAGACCGGGAGTTATTGAGAGAAATATATCTAAAATTTCACTTAATAACGATCAATATTTAACTTTGGTTTTCCAGCCTAGTATCCTATTTATTTAATGTTTAAACATTTTATTTCTTCCGGTTTTAAACCTTGAAATATCTTTAAGGATCACCTCATCGTTAGGGTTAAAATGCTTCAGTTCGTTGACAATCTCTGAACGGCTTTCTACTTTTTCAGCAATGATCTTGTATGCGATCTCTTTAGTGACATACTGTAACTGAGGATCTTTTTTAAATTCGAATTTCATAGCTTCCAAATAAATGATCTTTTTGTGAGCCGGAGTTTTTTCATACATATTCTGTATTTCCGATTCCAGTTTTTTAACATCAAAGATATTGGCAAAGTAGTTATTCAGACAGTTGAAAGCATCTTTATCTTCTTCCCAACCTTTTAATAATACCTTTTGGGCTTCTTCCGGCTTTTCCATTTTCTTCCGGTACACCAATGAAGCTTTTACCATCTGATTATTGACAGTATAATCGTCTGCAACCATCTGGTAATAGATATGAGCATTTTTCACATCATTGATTTCTCTGTAAAGATCGCCTACTTTTTCTTTATGCTCCATTTCTTTGTACAGATCAATGGCTTTTTTATATTGCTTTGCCTTTTCGTAACAATTTGCTGCATCTGATTTATTTTTTAGTTTTTTAAGGTATACCGCCGCTGCTTCATTATAAAATCCACCATCTTCCAATGTTTTTGCCCCTCTATAATAATCCTGTAACAGGTTCATATAAACTTTTGCTGCTTTTTTGTAATCTTTTTCTTCAATATATTTTTGGGCCAGATCTTCGTACTTGCTCCTGATCCTGTCAAACAGTGAGTTTTCCAGATAGAAATTTCCTCCTCCGCCTCCACCTCTTCTGGAATTCTGTTTGTTTTGTTCTTTATCTTTTAAGGAAGCAATCACCATAAGGATAATAAATGCTACAATCAGAAAAATAGCCAAGGTTCCGACAACACTCCAAAAGCTCTCGTGAAAAAGCTGAGCTACAATTCCGATGACTTTAAACATGGCCAGGAGTACAAAGGCCGCCATGAACTTATCTATAAATTTTTGTTTATTCATCATCATCGGATTTTAAAATGGTTTTATCATCTCTGAACAAGCGGTACAACAATAACATGACTCCAATAGCCAGTACCCAAACGAACCAGTTGTACCCAAACATTTTGACCAACGGATAAAACAGATACACCAGCATCACAACCAGAATAGCAATCAAAAGCAATTTTACCCAAGCCGGAACATTATCTCCGCCCAGATTTAACGATTTGTTTTTAAAAAGGAAGGAATATAACCCAACTGCTGCAATCATCAGAATAACCATATATACAATATCTGAAACAGGAGTGTCTTTTTTAAATGAACTGTTGCCAGATTCTACTCCTTTTACTTTTGAGTCTTTGATGGTTGACGGAGAAGTCATATCTGCCATATCAATGGTTCCATAGAGTTTTCCCAAAGAATCCTGCATTAGTACCTGTTTTCTTTTTAAAAGATACTTGACAACATCTCCATTTACCGGTTTTCCTTTGGTATATTGTTTTAAAGAATCTGAAATTTTGCGTTTCAATACTTCGCTTCTTTTCTGAATATGCCTGGTTATCCTTTTGGTATAAACTATTTTAAGAGAATCTCTACTTTTCTGCTCCTTATTGCTAAGCTTTTGAATATCATGCCCTATTTCTCCTACATTCCTGCCGCCTTTCTTTTTATATTCTTCTTTTTCTTTTTCCGTTTTACTTTCCTGCAATCCGGCATTCAACAGTTCATTGGACAGACTTTTTCTTTCACCAAAATACATGGAGTCTATTTTCTGATCAATTTCAGAAACCCCGGAGTGAAAGGCAATCATATCTGAAGGGGCTTTTACAGCATCTGTTACGATGGTTCCTGAAGATATTTTATCTTCTTCCTGCCGAGGCTGATCTTCTTTGGACTGAAAGGCTATTTTAAAAACAATAGCAGCTACAATAACAGCCCAGAATATTCTACGGAAATTTCTGGTACCGGTACTTTCCTGTTTACCATTTGCTCCGCCGCCAAATAATCCTTCAAGCCAGGTAAATTTTCCAAATCCATCTCCTCTAGAGGTTCCCATGATATCTAAAGGAACTCCTAATTCAATGGCTCTTTCAGGATATTTTTCTATGTATTTTAAGTATTTTTCAATTTCTTTTTTGTTTCCCGCCATTACTTTTTTCAGGTCAAACGGCAGGTTGTTCATCCATTCTTCTTCGGTTTGAGGTTTCTGTAATGCTTCCAGCATTTTTTCATCATCCATTTCTACCGTATAGCTTTCAATGGTTTGTGGAATTTTAACGCTATTCGATGGTTTTTTGATGGTTTCTTCTATTTTATCCGGCTCCTGGATCAGCTCGATCCAATCAATTTGTTCTGATAATTTCACCAATCCAAATTCAGGATGCATGATGAGAAAATCTGAATCTACAGACTCCCAATCTTCAGGATTAAACTTTGGATAAAATGTTGTATTCTCGGGAATAAATAGTTTATTATCTACACATTGGAAATAAGCATTTCTTCCAATTTCCTGGGGCGCATGATCGTTGAATATAAGAAAGCAGCCGTATAGCACATTGGGACTGGCAGCAGGAACAGCATAGGATTTTACCATATCCAGATTTATTCCCAGTGTTTCCATTTCCTGAAGCCATATCAAAGGTGAAGAACCTTTTATTAAAAGTCCTTTTTTAGGATAGCTGTTTTTCGGGAAAGGTTTTATTCTAAGCTCCATAATCCAAAATCTGACTTATAAACGGCGTTAAGTATTGATCATACATTTCTTCCATGGTTCTTATCTTCAATAAGGTTTGTTCCGGAAGATAATATTCTGACCCTCCGAATTCTGTTTGGGTAGCCAGGGCAAGAAATCCGTATGTTGTAGTGGGCATATAAAATTCTTCTATGCCTTTGTTACTGCTTCTGAATGTCAGCATTCCACGGGAATCTGTGATGATTTCACTGCCATCCGGGAAGGTATATTTATTTTTATTCTGTTCTGCAAAAATCCTGATCTCGAATCTGTTTTTATAAAGACTCAGGGTGTTCTCATAAACACTATTTATTTCACATCCTGAAAAAACCAGATTATGTTTAGCGTTAATGCCTATTTTATTAAAATTACCTACAATTTTTAATCCACTCCGGTTTAGTTTGGCTACTTCCGTATTCACTTTTGTGGTATTTTTATCTATATCATCATATTTATTGTCAAGAGCCTCTACAGAGGTATTTCCTTCGATATTGATCTTATAAAGTAAAGGGTTATCAAACTGATGAAGATAAAAGCTTTTTCCAAAATAGATCAGCACGTGGTTTTCCGGAATATTCAGTCCGGTGACATTCATCTCAGAATATTCTCTTGTATTCAGATTAAGCTTCGATACTAATTTTTTAGCAGGCTGATATTGACAGAGAATAAAATGCTGCTGTTTATTCTTGGCTAGAGCAAACTGTCCGGTTGGCTTTATAGAAATATTCTCAATCATTACTTCGC
>NZ_MAYF01000312.1 GCF_001684955.1 Chryseobacterium contaminans
AAAAATATTTATACACCTGAACATTCCCGAAATAGTCTGAAAAAGATAATGTACTCACCAGGCACAGGAGCGTAGTACAGAGAAATACAACCAGTAAATAAGCAGGCACGATCCTGTTAAACCTTTTCTTTGAATAGCTTTTCAGACTGGAAGACCTTTCATAGCTTCTTGCAATTAAGAAACCACTCACAATAAAAAACGAGAAAACAGCAACTTCAACAGGGCTATGCGTTAAAAAAGAAAGCTTTTCAGAAGCACTTAAAGCGCCCAAATGTCCCACAAAGACAATAAAAGCGAGGAGAACACGGATGAAGTCAAAATTGTTTTTCGTTATATCTTGCATTTTTTTTCTTTCCTACAAAAATAACTTTTTTAATAAAACAGAGGGGGCTTAGCATGTTCAATATTTGTTAAATAAAGGCAATATGGCCTCTTACTGTTTTAAAATATGTATAAATAAAAGCCGATAAAATAATTTTTCACAAAAAATAGTAATATAAATCAAAAAAATTATAATTTTAGCGTTTGAAAAAATTGATCTATGAAGAAATTAGCACTACTATTTTTTGGTTTATCATTATTGGTAACCACCGGATGTAACAATAGCAACGATATTGTTATTGATGAACCGATTATTGGATTCTGGCAACCGCAAAAAGAGGTGGTTACTACTGTTGAGGTAGGAGAGCAGCCCACTTCAGATGTGATTACTTATACAGAGTGTCAGAAACTATCCAGATGGTGGTTTAGTACTGAAACAACCGGGAAAAGAATAGATGTGGAAGATCCTGTTACAGGAACAGACTGTAATATTTTGCCAGATAAAAATTTCACTTACTCATATGATAAGAGCAGCAAAGCTCTTCAAATAAAATATCAGGGAGTGGTAGCGCCAGAGAATACAAAAGTTGTTACGCTGGATGCCACTACGCTCAATTTATCAATAAGAGTAGAAACCGAAGATCCTTCGATATATAAAACAAGAACTATTACATTTAAAAGGGTAAACCCTCAACATTAATAGTGTACTTCAAGATATAATAAAGGTCTCATCTTCGGATGAGACCTTCTGTTTAATAGGGATTTGCAATTCATTATAAATTAAATTTCTATTTCCTTTAAAATCATTATTTTTGTGAATCTTGTTTAAAAGAAAAACAATTCAATACTAAAGTCTAACATATAACATATATATAAAGTGTTTTACGATCATCAGCAGATAGAAAAAAAGTGGCAGAAATACTGGGAGGACAATCAAACCTATAAAACCTCCAACAATACCGATAAACCTAAATTTTATGTACTCGATATGTTTCCGTATCCATCCGGAGCGGGACTTCACGTAGGGCATCCACTTGGATATATTGCGTCAGATATCTATGCAAGATATAAAAGACATCAAGGGTTTAACGTTCTCCACCCGGTAGGTTATGACAGCTTTGGCCTTCCTGCTGAGCAGTATGCAATCCAGACAGGGCAGCATCCTGCAATCACTACAGAACAAAACATCAACAGATACGAAGAACAGTTAAGAAAAATTGGATTCTCTTTCGATTGGAGCAGAGAAGTAAGAACTTCTGATGCCTCTTATTATAAATGGACGCAGTGGATCTTTATCGAGCTGTATCACTCTTGGTATAATAAAAATACAGACAAGGCAGAATCTATTGATACCTTAATCAAACATTTTGAAGAAAAAGGAACGGAAGGATTAAATGCCAATCAAAATGATGAATTGAATTTTACTGCAGAAGAATGGGCTAATGCATCAGATCTTGATAAAGAAGATATCTTATTAAACTATCGTCTTGCGTACAGAGCAGAAACTACTGTAAACTGGTGTCCTGCACTTGGAACAGTTTTAGCCAATGATGAGGTGAAAGACGGGAAATCTGAAAGAGGAGGATTCCCTGTATTTCAAAAGAAAATGATGCAGTGGAGCATGAGAATTTCAGCTTACTCTGAAAGATTATTGCAAGGTCTTTCTAAACTAGACTGGCCGCAGCCATTGAAAGATTCTCAGGAATACTGGATTGGAAAATCTCAGGGAGCACAGGTTCAGTTTCAGGTAGAAGGACATGACGAAGTGGTTGAAGTTTTCACTACAAGACCTGATACCATCTTTGGCGCAACCTTTATGGTATTGGCACCGGAGAATCCTTTAGTAGATACAATTACTACAGCTGCTCAGAAAGCAGAAGTAGATACTTATATAGAAGAAACTTCCAAAAAGACCGAAAGAGACAGAATGTCTGACGTGAAAAACGTGAGCGGAGCTTTCACAGGAAGTTATGCAATTAATCCGTTCAGCGGAGAGAAAATGCCAATCTATATTTCAGATTATGTATTGATGGGATATGGTACAGGAGCTGTAATGGCCGTCCCTGCACATGATGAGCGTGACCATAGATTTGCAAAGAAATTTAATTTAGAAATTAAAAAAGTTGTAGAAACGGAAGAAGACGTTCAGGAAAACTCTTTTGATTCTAAAGATTCTGTTTGCGTAAACTCAGATTTCTTAAATGGATTAAATTATAATGATGCGAAATCCAAGATCATTTCAGAAATTGAAATGAAAGGTATCGGTCATGGAACGACGAACTACAGACAGCGTGATGCCATTTTCTCAAGACAGCGTTATTGGGGAGAGCCTGTTCCTATATATTATAAGGAAGGAATGCCATACACATTGCCTGTTTCTGCTTTACCATTAGAACTTCCTGAAGTTGAAAAATATTTACCAACTGAAGATGGAGATCCACCATTAGGAAATGCTAAAACATTTGCATGGGATGAGGTAAACCAGAAAGTTGTAGCTACAGATTTAATTGATGACCAAACAGTATTCCCGTTAGAATTATCTACAATGCCTGGTTGGGCTGGAAGCTCATGGTATTTCCTTAGATATATGGACCCACAAAATGATGGAGAGTTCTGTGCAAAGAATCTTTCAGATTATTGGGGACAGGTAGATTTATATATAGGAGGTAGCGAGCATGCAACCGGTCACTTATTATATTCACGTTTCTGGAATATGTTCTTAAAAGACAGAGGATATATCAGTCATGATGAACCTTTCCAGAAATTAATCAACCAGGGAATGATCCTTGGAATGAGTGCTTTCGTATATAGAATTGATGGTACTAATAAATATGTATCTAAAAATTTAGCGAGCGAATATCAAACTCAGCAGATCCACGTTGATGTATCCTTATTAAAAGGAACATCTGATGAATTGGATACTGAAGCATTCAAAGCCTGGAGACCAGACTACGCTAATGCAGAATTTATTTTGGAAGATGGAAAATACATCACAGACCGTGAAGTAGAAAAAATGTCCAAGTCTAAATATAATGTAGTAAATCCTGATGATATCTGTGAAGAATACGGAGCAGACGGATTAAGACTATATGAAATGTTCCTAGGTCCATTAGAGCAATCCAAGCCTTGGAATACACAAGGACTAAGCGGAGTGTATGGTTTCCTTAAAAAATTCTGGAACCTTTATTTCAATGGAGATGTATTTGAAGTTTCTGATGAAGAACCTACAAAAGCAGAATATAAAGTTTTACATACCTTAATAAAGAAAGTAGTTTACGATATTGAAAACTTCTCTTTCAATACTTCAGTATCATCATTCATGATCGCTGTAAACGAACTTCAGAAATTAAAATGTAACAAGCGCAATATTTTAGAACCGCTAGCCGTTATCATCTCTCCATATGCACCGCACATCTGTGAAGAACTGTGGAGTTTATTAGGACATAACGAATCTATCGAATTCGAGAAGTTTCCGGCATTAAACGAAGATTATCTGATTGAGGATGAAATTGAATATCCGGTAAGCGTAAATGGTAAAATGAAGTTCAAAATTTCTCTTTCAGCTCAATTATCTGCTAAGGAGGTAGAAGATTTGGTGATTTCAAATGAGAAAATGCAACAGATTTTGGAGGGTAAAACCCCTAAAAAAATCATTGTAGTCCCTCACCGTATTGTGAATATCGTAATTTAAAAAAAAATTAACATTGGGAAATTAAAAAAAATGGGTGTTTTATTTTTTTGATTTTTTAACTCAAATGTTAAATTTGGAAAAAATAAATAAAATATTTAAGAATAATTGTTATATCGAAATCGTATTAAATTTTCTTTATCAAAAAAAAGCAAAATGTTTAATTAAGACTCTTGCATTTTAATTAATTTTGCCTTTAATTTACACCCTGTAAAATTTTAAAACAATATAATTTAGTTAAATATGGAAATGAATGTTTCAAAAAATGATGAGCAAGTAGTTGCTAGAAAGGCAGGAGGTTTAAATCCAGCTGTTATTATTCCTATTCTATTTGCTATAGGAGTATGTATTTATTTATTCGTTCTTGGTAGCCCAGGAAACTTTAAAGACGCAGACAAACTGGGAAGTGGATCTGTTGCTTTTTCAAGTGTTGAAGGAAAAGACATTCACCCAGAGTCGTTTTTAGGTATTATCTACAAAGGAGGGGTTATTGTACCAATCTTGATTACTTTCATGATCACAGTAATCGTTTTCTCTTTCGAAAGATATTTCGTTCTTGGTAAAGCTGCTGGAAAAGGAAACTTAGACAACTTCGTAGTACAAGTAAGAAGCTTACTAAACCAAAACAAAATCGACGAAGCTATTGAAGAGTGCGACAGACAACAAGGTTCTGTAGGAAACGTAGTAAAAGAAGGTCTTACTACTTATAAAGCTCTAGCTCACGACAACACATTAAATAAAGAGCAGAAAATGGTAGCACTTAACAAAGCTATCGAAGAAGCTACAACTCTTGAGATGCCAATGCTTGAGAAAAACATGATGATCCTTTCTACTTTAGGTACAGTTGCAACGTTAGTAGCACTACTAGGAACGGTAATCGGGATGATCAAGGCATTCTTCGCATTAGGTTCAGGAGGAGGTACTCCAGATGCTGCTGCTCTATCTACTGGTATCTCTGAAGCATTGATCAACACTGCATTAGGTATTGGTACTTCAGCAATCGCTATTATCCTTTATAACTTCTTTACATCTAAAATTGACGGATTAACTTATAAGATCGATGAGATCTCTATGAGCATCCAGCAGTCTTTCGCTGAATTCAACTAAGAATTAGCAAGAAATTTGCATTAGCAATTAAAAGAAGTTTAATTAAAAATATTTTATAATAATGGCGAGAGTCAAACCTAAAAGACATGGAGTAGTGACGGACATGACCGCAATGTGTGACGTTGCGTTCCTACTTCTTACGTTCTTTATCTTGACCACTCAGTTTAAAAAACCTGACGTGGAGCAGATCAAACCGCCATCTTCAATTTCGGAAAAATTGCTTCCTGATGCTAGTTTAATGACTATCAACGCTACTCCGGACGGAAAATTCTATTTCCAGCCAGTAGAAAACGCATCAGAAAGAGTTGCTCTTTTGGATAAAATGGGACAAAAGTATGGAATTACTTTTGACAATAACCAAAAAGCTGCTTTCCAGAAAGTTCAGGCAATCGGAGTTCCAATGAACCAACTTAAAGGGTATTTGGATATGCCTGCAGATGAGCAGAAAAATTATAAGAGTCCTACAGGTATTCCTATGGACAGTACAAATAAGCAATTAATTGACTGGGTAAAAGAAAGTTTGAGCGTTAACCCTGACTACAAGTTAGCGATTAAAGGTGACGTTACAACTCAGTACCCTAAAGTTAAAGGCCTGTTTGAGGGTTTAAGAGATATTGATTTTCTTAAATTTTGGTTGATTACATCACAAGAAGGTAAACCTAACGAATAATATCGATAGAAATGGCAGAAGTACAAGTACAAGAGAAAGGCGGCAAGGGCGGCAAGGTCCGTTCCAAGAAGCAAAGTACCAGAGTCGACATGACTCCGATGGTGGACTTGGGTTTTCTATTGATTACCTTCTTTATGTTCACAACTACATTCAGTAAACCGAATGTTATGGACTTAGGTCTTCCGGCTAAACCGAAAAAGGATCAGCCGAAACCTCCTCCAACCGAAATTAAACTTTCTAACTCAATTTCTATCCTATTAGGAAAAGACAATAGAGTGTTCTGGCACCAGCAGGATGCTACATCTTTGAATGACCAGACTCTTATGGAAACTACTCTTGATAGAGAAGGAATTAGAAAAGTAATTCAGCAGGCAAAATCTAGAGCTGCAGATCAGGCGAAATTTACCGTGATCATTAAGCCAACTGACGATGCTGTATATAAGAACTTTGTTGATATTCTTGACGAAATGGCAATTACTAAGAGTGAGCAATACGGTGTTACCGATGTGAAGCCTTGGGAGAAAGCTGTTTATGATAAGAAAGTAGGAGGTGCTGCTGCACCAGCCGCTACAAAGTAATTTAACCATAAAATTGTATATCTAATCTATGGCAGATGAAAATGTATACGGTCAGAATCTTACCCTAGACGAAATCGTATTTGAAAATAGAAACAAGGAATATGGTGCCTATGATCTTAGACATCAGTATCCGAGACTTTTAACAAAGTCATTTATTATCGGAACAGCTTTATTCCTTTTGGCAGCTTTGTCTCCGTTCATCTATCTTACGATTAAGAATCTTACAGCTCCGCCTAAGCAAGAAGTAAAGGCAGATCTAGTAGATATTATCGAAGAAGATCCGATTATTGAGCAGCCTAAAGAAGAAGAACCACCTCCACCACCTCCACCACCAAAAGAAGAGGAGAAAATTGAGGTAATTCAGAACGTTGTTCCTGAGCCTGTAAAAGCTCCGAAGATTGAAACTCCACCACCACCAATTTCTAAGCAGTTGGAAACTACAACTGGTTTGAATAATCAGGAAGGAGTTAAAGCTCCGGCTTATACACCACCGCCACCACCACCATCTACAGGTACAAAAACTGCAACTGTAGAAGTGAAAGCGAATAACCCTAACGAAATCTATAAAGATGTAGACCAGTCTGCAGAATATCCTGGAGGTATGGGTGCATTAAGAAAATTCTTAGGAGAAAACTTCGATACTTCATTAATGGAAGGAGGTGAAGGTACCCTTAAAGCTAAGCTTAAGTTCGTTGTAGAAAAAGACGGAACTGTTTCCGGAGTTACTATTGAAGAGAAATCTCCAAATAATGACTTCAATAATGAAGCAATTCGTGTAGTTAAGAAACTTAAAAAGTGGACTCCTGCTAAGAGAAACGGAGAAAGCGTTAGATCTTACTATAGCGTACCATTTACTATGAACTTTGAATAATTAGACTTATTTATTCAGAATATAAATAAAAAGAGAGGCATATGCTTCTCTTTTTATTTTTTTTGGTATTTTTGTTACATGATGTTCAATTGGTTATCCCTGGTTACGGGATTGTTTTATATCGTTTTAGGAATTGTAGTCATTATCTATAAATTCTTCTTTACTATTTTGGAACCTGCTATTGCGTATGCCTTAGGAGCAGTGTTGATTATCTATGGTATATTCAGAATCTATAGAGCCGTTTCTAAAATCAAACAATCGAGAGATGAAGAATAGTTTTAAAATTGCACTTGTCTTTGTAATAAGCATGATAATGACAAGCTGCAAAAAAGAGGAGAAATCTCCTTCCTATAATAAAGGTGATCTTACGATTTTTACAGATGAATCTTTTCAAAGCGTTACAGAGGCATTAGCCGATGGCTATATGATCAATTATCCTGAAACGCGTATCAAAGTAGAGACTAAAAAAGAAGATTTAGGCTTTCTGGATCTGTTGCATGGAAATGCCAAAGTAATTGTGATGTCTAGAAACCTTAATCCTGAAGAAATAAAAACATACGAAGAAAGAACAGACCTGAAGTTTCTTCCTGCTAAATTCGCAGCAGACGCCGTAGTTTTTGTAGTTCCAAAAGACTCTCCAAAGGAAAGCATTTCAATGGATGAGATCAATAGCGGACTTCTTTCAGATAATAAAGAATTTATTTTCGACGGAACAAACTCCAGTAATCTGAACTTTGTAGCTGAGAAATTAAAAAAACAACCTAAAGATCTTAAATATTCCATTATTCCCGGAAATCAGAAGATTATAGAAGAATTAGGAAAATACCCTAATAAAATAGGCGTTATTGGGCTTAATACTTTTAGCCGTCCTTATGATAAAGCTTCTGAGAAACTAAGAGAAATGGTTAAAGTTCTTCCGGTAATTGATAAAGGAAAATCATATAACGCCGATTTTGAAGGACTTCGCACAATGGAATATCCGTTTACAAGAGTGCTTTATTTCCTTGAAAATGAAGGTAATTTCAATATTGCTAACGGATTTATAAGATTTTCATGTACTCACTTAGGACAGAAAATTGTTCAAAAAGAAGGATTACAGCCCTATAACCTGTACAAAAGGGAGGTACAGATGCGTTAAAAATTATTAAATTCACAATTTACCCTTAAATAAAATATTTTGGTCTGAAAATTGTGTAGAATATAACTCAATTATTAGAAATATAAAATGAAAGATATAATGAATATGAATGTAAAGAAGATTGCTTTTGGAGCAGCCGTGGTATTTTTTACCGGTTTTGCCACTGCACAGACATTGCAGGATGGTATTAACAGTATAGACAGTGATAAATTTGCTCAGGCAAAAACAAACTTCACTGATATGATCGCTAAAGAGCCTACAGCTGAAAACTACTTCTATTTAGGAAATACTTTCTTGAAGCAAGGAGAACCAGATTATGCAAAGGCTACTGAAAACTTTAATAAAGGATTAGCAGCAGACGCTAAAAGCTTTGTTAACAAAATTGGTTTAGCTACAGTAAAACTTGGAAAAGGCGATAAAAGTGCTGTTGCTGAAATTCAGAAGATCGTAACTGATTCTAAAGAAAAAGATGCTGAAGTACTATTCAGAGCAGCAGAAGCTTTAACTTTATTTGAAAAGAACAGTTCTCCTGATCTTGCGATTCAATTCTTGACAAAAGCAATTGAAAAAGCGGAGAAAAAAGGAGTGCCTGCACATTATTATTATACATTAGGAGATGCTTACAGATTGAAGAGAGCACCAGGTGAAGCAATGTCTGCCTATGATAAAGCATTGCCACTAGCAAAAAATAAAGCTTCCGTTTACACAAGAATGGCAACTTTATGGATGGCAGCTCAACAATGGCAACAGGCAAAACAAAATATTGATAAAGCAATTGCAGTAGACCCTACTTATGCACCTGCATATAAAGCAATGGCTGGATATGATATCAGATATCAGCAAAATGCTAAGGCTACACAAGACCTTATCAACTATACAAAATATGCTGATGAAGATCCATATACTCAATTAGAAATTGCAAAATTATACTTCACTAACGAAGATTATGCGAACTCTAAAACTGTATTGGATAAAATTTTTGATAAGATTGACGACCCTATTAAGTTCAAATTAAGAGCTTATCAGGCATATGCGGACAGAAACTATGCTGAAGCAAAACAGAATATGGAAACTTTCGTTGCTCAGGCTGATAAATCAAGAGTATTACCTGCTGACCAAGGTTTACAAGGACTTATCGCTGCAGGATTGGCAAAAGACGAAAAAGATGCTGCTAAAAAATCTGCTCTAACAACAGAATCTCAGCAAAAAATCGCTATTGCTAAAGCTGCTAAAGATGAAACAATGAAGTGGGATTTAGAGTTGGCAAACATCGCTGGAGGTGGTGGTGCTTCTCAGGCTGAAGCGGATAAAGGGCCTACTAACCCTACTATCGAAGCATTAAAGAAACAAGTTGCTGCTAACAGTCAGGATTCTGATGCTTTATTCAAATTAGCAACAGCTTACCAGGATGCTAAAAACTGGAACGGAGCAATCCTTACATGGCAGAAAATGTCTGCGCTTCTTCCTGATTGGGCACCTGCTTATTATAGCCAGGGGTATTCTTACCAACAGGCAGGAAATAACGAAGCTGCGAAGATTGCTTATGAAAAGTTCATCAGTACTGTAAAGCCGGCTGACCAGGAAGCTAACAAACAGACTTTAGCTTATGCTTACTTTGCAGTAGCTTATATGAGCAAAGACTCTGATGTTGCAAAAGCAAAAGAATATGTTGCTAAATCTTTACAGTTAGATCCTACATACCAGGATGCTGTAAAATTAAATGCAGAGATCAACAAGTAATTTAAAATTTAAATTATAGATATTAAAACTTCCCATTCGTAATGTTTGGGAAGTTTTTGTTTTAAAGCTTATCTTTGATACTATGAAAACAGATATACTTGCTTTTGGTGCCCATCCTGACGATGTAGAACTGGGATGTGGCGGAACGATTGCCAAATTGGTTGCTGAAGGAAAAAAATGTGTTGTAGTAGATCTTACCAGGGGAGAACTGGGGACAAGAGGTACTGACGAAACAAGAAAAGCAGAAGCAGCAGATGCTGCAAAAATTCTTGGACTCTCCGCAAGAGAGAATCTGGGAATGAAAGATGGCTTTTTGGTAAATTCCGAGGAATACCAAATGAGGATCGTGAAAATGATTCGCAAATACAGGCCAGAAATCGTCTTAGCCAATGCAATTGATGATAGACATCCAGATCATGCAAAAGGAGCAAAATTAGTATCGGATGCGTGCTTTTTGTCCGGACTGAGAAAAATTGAGACTGTAATGGATGGGGAGGCCCAGGAAGTATGGAGACCCAAGCATGTTTTTCATTATATTCAATGGAAAGATATCAAACCTGAGTTTGTGATTGACATTTCAGAATTCCTGGATAAGAAGATTGCATCATGTATGGCTTATAAAACTCAGTTTTATGATCCGACTTCTACGGAACCTGAGACTCCAATTACCACAAAAGACTTTTATGAGAGCTTAACTTACCGCGCACAGGATTTGGGACGATTATCGGGAGTTGCTTACGCTGAGGGCTTTACGTCAGAAAGATTAATTTCTTTGAAAAATTTTGATGGAATTGTTTGGTAGTTGAGAAAATTGTCCTATATTTGCACTCAGAAAACGGTGATTGTAGCTCAGTTGGTTAGAGCGTCGGATTGTGGTTCCGAAGGTCGTGGGTTCGAGACCCATCATTCACCCAAAGAAAGTACACTTTTTGAAAGTGTACTTTTTTATTTTATATCATTTTCAAAAGTGAAATAATATCCTTTTTTTATTTTTTTCCAGAAGCTTTTTTCCACTATTATCTCATACTTCTTATGCTGACAGCTAAAAATGGTGTCATCTGTTGTGAGGTAACATTTCTATTAGGCTAATTTCATGAGTGTAAGCAATAGTATTGGTCTCTCTTTCATTAAGGATTAAATCAAGAGATCTGGTCCTATTATTCTAATCAAAATGAGTAATGCTATGGAAAAAATAAAGGAACGAGTGTAAAATGTGAGGGTGTAAAAAATAGTAAGTAGTATTCTTAAGATAAGTATTTTATTATTTGCTTGTTTTGAATTATACTTTGTATTTTCTTAGGATAAACTTATATTTATTTTCATATTTTATTTTCATTAGCAAAGGAGAGCGATCTTGTTGCTGAAAAATTATATGGTTATTTGTCTGATTAGAAAGAGCGATAGCCAGTTTCAGGGCATAAAAAAAGCATCCTTTTCAGATGCTTGTGTTTTTAGATATTCTTTTTTTAAACTTCGTCGTCAGAATCTATTGTGTAAGATCTGCTTTTGAAGTCTTTGTCATGTTTTTCTGAAATTACATCCTCACCCTTTTCGTTAATGATGAAATCTGTGGACTCATTAAACATCTCCTGAAAACTCTTAAAATCCTCCTTGTAAAGATAAATTTTATGCTTCTCGAATGTAGCTTCCCCATTCTCTCCGAAATTCTTCTTACTCTCAGTAATTGTAAGATAATAATCTCCCGCTTTCGTCTCGCGCACATCAAAGAAATAAGTTCTTCTCCCTGCTTTTAACACCTTCGTGAAAATCTCATTTTCATGGCGTTCCTTGTATTCACTCATTGTTAGATATTTTTTAATCTTGTTAAGAACAAATATAAAAGAATTCTTTTAATCACAAAATTTTTTTTATGATTTATTTAACAATTAGGAATGAAACAGCTATGCGGTTACAGAATTGGTAATTTCGGTAAGGTTGATAATCTGGTCTGCTTTTTGAGCGCTAGACTCTCTGTGTGTGATAATTATGGATGTCGCATTACTGATTTTTCGATCAATATTTTCGAGAATATTCTGCTCTGTTTCGGTATCTAAAGCAGACAGAGAATCGTCAAAAATGATGATATTTGGGTCCTTAATCAGTGCTCTGGCAATGCAAATTCTTTGCTTCTGACCTCCCGAAAGCATCACCCCGCGTTCACCTACCAGTGTTTTATATTGCTCTTTAAACTCCACGATATTTTTGTGAACATCTGCAATCCGGGCATACTCAATTACTTTTTCTTGCGATGGATGATCTATGGCAAATCCAATATTATTTTCAATGGAATCTGAGAATAAATAGCTCTCCTGAGGAATGTATCCGATAAAGTTTCTGTAGTTCTCCAGATTATGCTCTTTCAAGTTTTTTCCATCAATCAGAATTTCTCCTTCAGTAGGGTCAATCAATCTGCATAAAAGTAAAGCAATCGTAGACTTTCCACTTCCTGTTTTTCCCATGATAGCAAGAGATTCTCCTGCTTTGATCTTAAAACTTAAATTCTCCAGTGCTTTAATGCCTGTATTCGGATAAACATAAGATACGTTCCTGAATTCTATATCTCCTTTAATAGGATAGGTTTCAAAATTGGTATTGATGATCTCTGATTTTTTATCCATAAATTCATTGATCCTTTGCATAGATGCTTCAGCTCTCTGATTTACAGAAGTTACCCAGCCTACCATAGAGAATGGGAAAATTAAGGTATTAATATACATGAAGAAATCAGCAATTTTACCAATACTTAACTCTCCTGCAATATATTTTGTTCCTCCAATCCAGATAATAGCAACATTCAACAGCCCAATTACGAACAGGATAATGGTAAAGAAATAAGCTTCTGTTTTGGCAAGATCCAATGCTTTATTCTGATAATCGGTTACTTTAGCTCCGTAGTTTTTTTCAATATATTTTTCCCTTGCGAAGAATTTTACCACACGGATTCCCGAGAAGCTGTCCTGTACAAAAGTTGAAATCGCAGACTGGCTTTTCTGCATGATTTTCGATTTCTTATTGATAATGGAGCTTACCTTATAAATAGCAAAAGATAAAATAGGAAGCGGGAGCAGAGTCCATAAGGTCATGGAAGCATCCGTTTTTACCATATAAATGGCCGTAATCAGAACCAGAACAATAAGGTTGGCCACATACATGACGCCTGGTCCCAGGTACATTCTTACAGCTACGACATCTTCACTTAATCTGTTCATTAAGTCACCAATAGTAGTTTGTTTATAATCTGTTAAAGATAAATCCTGGTAATGTCTGTAAATTTTATTTTTCAGTTCATATTCAATTCTTCTGGATGCAACAATAATGGTTTGGCGCATCATAAAAGTAAAGAATCCGGTTAAAAGAGAACAGCCTACAATAATTCCTACATAAATCAGTACCTGTTGATTGAATCCGAGGTTTCCGCTTTTCGTAAGTTCATCTACAGATTTTCCAACAAACTGAACTTTATATATATTAAAAAAATTACTGGCAATGATGAATAATACCCCCCAAAACAAAAGTATTTTGTGTTTCCAAAAATAGGGGTTTAAGGTTTTTAGCGCTTTCATATAGTTTTACAAAATTACAAAAATGTCATCAGACTACGAATCTCATCAATTTTAAATTTTGTATCTTTGCACTCATTAAAAAGCTCTTTGAATGTTAGGAAGACGACAAATCCGTGAAAAAGTAGTACAGGCAGTGTATTCATACTATCAGAATCCTGTAAAATTTGATGTTTTAGAGAAAAACATGTTCGCTGGAATAGAGAAAATCTATTATCTCTATATCTATCAGCTTAACTTTTTAGTAGGTCTGAAAGAATTGGCTGAGCATCAAATTGAAATCGGTAAGAATAAATATCTTAAAACCGATGCTGATATTAATCCTAACCAAAAATTCATCAACAACCAGGTATTGCTTAAGCTGGAGGAAAATCCGGAAAGATTATTCTTCACAGGCCAGCACAAGCAGCTGAAGTGGGATATGCATGATGATTTATTGGTAAAGACTTTCCAAAGAATTACTGCTGGAAAACGTTATCAGGATTTCATGAAAGAAGAAGGATATTCTTTTGAGGATGATCAGAAGTTTATCGGGAAATTGTTTTTAAGATATATTGCTGAAAATGATGATTTCCACGACTATCTTGGAGATAAGGAACTTTCATGGTATGATGACATCCATATTGCCAATTCCATGGTACAAAAAACAATCGGATTCCTGAGAGAAGATGAAGAAAGCAGAACTTTAATCAAAATGATTAAAGATGAGGATGATAAAACTTTCGCCGCTAAATTATTGAAAGATACCCTTAACAACTGGGAAAACAACGAGAAAAAGCTGGAAGAAAGATTGGAAAACTGGGATCTTGAAAGAATTTCCCTGATGGACAAAGTAATCCTGTCAACGGCCATTGCAGAGCTAGACAACTTCGCCTTCACGCCTTCAAGAGTCATTATTAATGAATATATCGAGATTGCAAAAGTGTTTGCTACAGATCGTTCGAATATCTTCATTAATGGTATTTTAGATAAATATTGTAAAGATCAAAATAGAATATAAAATGAAAAAGACGTTATCAATTATCGCCTTGTCAATTATAGGCTTTGGATTAGTTTCGTGTAAAAAAGAAAACAAAGAAACTCAAAGCGCTGAAGCTGTAACTGCTGATTCTACTGCTGCCGGAACTTCTGCAACAACTGATTCTGCCGCAGCATCTGTAACAGGAGAAGCTCCTGCTGCACCGGTTTCTAATGAGCCATCTACTTCTATCGCTTTATCTGAAAGCAACTTTGATTTCGGAAAAATTAAAAAAGGAGATAAAGTAGAGCACGTATACGAAATTACCAATACAGGAAAAAATCCGTTGGTTATTTCTGAAGTGAAGCCAGGATGTGGATGTACTGCCCCTGACTTTACAAAAGAGCCTATTATGCCAGGTAAAAAAGGAAAAATTACATTGCATTTTGACTCTTCAAACTTTGATGGAAACGTTCAGAAGTATGCAGATGTTTTTGCAAACGTAGAGAAGTCTCCAATCAAATTAACGTTCACTGCGGACATTCAACCATAATTAAAAAAATATGTTGACATTATTTTTACAGGCACAGCCACAGGGTTCTTCATCTATGATGCTGATCATGATGGGTGTGATGTTTGTAGGGTTTTATTTCCTGATGATCAGACCTCAGATGAAAAAGCAAAAACAGGAAAAAAACTTTCAGGAAAACCTTAAAGTAGGAACCAGAGTAGTCCTTACTTCTGGTCTTCACGGAAGAATTGCTCAGGTTCAGGATGACGGTTTTGTCATTGAAACATTATCCGGAAAACTAAAGTTTGAAAAAGCAGCAGTTTCCAGAGAAATGACAGAAAGCCGTTTCGGAGATAAAGCAAAAACTGCTGACAAAAAAGAAACAGAAACTGAAGAAAAGAAATAATTTTATTCAGTCTGAAAATATTGCTGCGGCGGGTGAACGAAGTTCACCCGCGGCATTTTTTACATACTAGATAAATATATTAATTTGTGACTGGGTATTGGCGGAAGACTATTACTTTTTAATGCAGATGTTGTCATTGACTACGTCGACTCTTCGATTTCTGAACGAAGTCAAGAATCTCATAAACCACCTCTTCATTTCTCAAAATTTGATTTATAACCAAAACCTTTATGCTCATTTGTGAAAGCATCAGTAAAATTGATATTCAATAAAAAATTATCTTTGTCGTATGAATCAAAACACAAGCAAAACTGTTCTCATTTTAGGAGCCAATTCAGATGTAGCCAAACAATGCATTATCCAATATCTTGAAAAAGGATTTTCTGTAATGGCGGCTTCCAGAAATACAAAATCATTGGAGGACTTTATAGCATCCAATAATCTGGATCAGAATAAAGTGACGGTGTTGTATTTTGATGCTGCAGATTTTGATTCTCATCAACAATTTTATAACGGTCTTGCTGTAAAACCTCATATTGCGGTGTATTCAGCGGGCTTTTTGGTAGATAATCAAAAAGCCTTGAGAGATTTTAAAGGGGCTAAACAAATGATGGAGGTTAATTATATGGGTGGAGTTTCTATTCTGAGCATCATCGCGATGGATGAAAGTAATAGAAATCTGGAAAGAATCATAGGGCTTTCTTCATTATCCGGAGTAAGAGGAAGGAAAAGCAATTTTGTATACGGAAGTACTAAGGCTGCTTTCACTCAGTATCTGGCAGGGTTAAGACAGGAGCTTGCCTCCAGAAAAATAACAGTTAATGCCTTAGTTATTGGGTATATTAGAACTAAGATTAATGATGGCCTGAAATTGAATGAATCTTTAATCATGGAGCCGGAGTATGTAGCGAAATTTATTGTAAATGCCGGAAACTCCTTTACCATTGTTCCTAATTTTAAATGGAAAATTATTTATCATATCTTAAGACTTTTACCAGAAAGCCTGGCCGCAAAATTGCCATAATTCTTTAATTTTTACTGTTCGGTATTTATTTTTAGAAAATATTTTTCTCTGAAAAGAGACTTCGGTATTTTTTTTGTAATGATAGCCCCGAATTATTCTTCCTCGCAAGATTCGGATTCTAAAAATGATCATTGAGTAAGCTGGAACTATCTGTTCAGCTGCCAATCTACTGTAATGTATATCATCATTGATTTTAACTTCCCAAGAGTTAAGGTTACATTGTATTGTAAAGAATTATTCAAAATTCATTTTTAAAGTCTTGTGTAAATAGGGATAAATATCTGTTATGATATATAAAAATAAGTAGTATAAAATGGACGAGTTACAATTGAACAACATTCAAAAGCATTGGGATACCTTAATATCTTCTGCCATTTCATGGGCACCGAGAATCTTTACAGCAGTGGTTTCTGCATTACTGATTTATCTGATCGGATCATGGATGATAAGGATGATTAAGAAACTTGTTGAGAAAGGTTTCAAAAAACGTAATATGGAAGCATCTTTACAGCACTTCCTTCTTAATATTATCAATTGGGGACTTAATATTCTTCTCTTCATTGTAGTGGTTACCCAATTAGGAGTACAGACTTCAGCCTTTGTAGCGATGATTGGTGCGGCAGGCTTAGCCGTAGGCCTGGCTTTGCAGGGATCTTTGACAAACTTTGCTGGGGGAATCCTTATTCTGTTATTAAAACCTTTTAAAATAGGAGATTTTATTTCCACTAATTCCGGGGTTTCCGGGACGGTACAGGCTATTGATATTTTTCATACAAAGCTGATTACTCCACAAAATCAATTAATCATTATTCCTAATGGAGTGGTTTCCAATAACAGCATCACCAATTTTACCCAGTTAGGGACAAGAAGAACCTCTTTGGATATAGGAATTGCTTATGATGCTGATCTTAAACAGACGAAAGAAGTTCTGATGAGAGTGATTCAAAAGAATCAGTATGCTCTTGCTGAGCCGGCACCTCAGGTAATGGTAACAGCGCTTGGTGACAGTGCAATTAATCTGTCAGTGAGAGTGAGTGCTACTACAGAAAACTTCTGGAAATTAAATGAAGAGCTTATCATTGATTGTAAAGAAGCCTTAGACCAGGCCGGAATAGGAATCCCTTTTCCGCAGAGAGATATTCATGTTTACAATAAATAATTATTGGCCACAATTTAAAATTATCATAGAAACTCCTGCATTAGAATTGACGCAGGAGTTTTTTATTTATCCATGTTTTGCAATAATTCCAGTGCCTTCATCATATCAATTCCTTTACCCAAAACAGGTTTAAACAGATCTCCTTTTTCTTTAATTCTTTCAAGGGCATTTTCAATATTGTAATCTGTAGGTAAAAGTCCCGGTTTTAATTCATCCCAATCCAAAGGCATAGAAACGGAGGCTCCTGGTTTTGGACGGAGGCTGTAGGCACTTGCCAGTGTCTGTCCGGTTCTGTTCTGCAGATAATCAAGGTATATTTTACTGGAATCTCTTTTTTGAAGGCTTCTTTCCAATGTTGTAATTTCAGGAAGTTTTTCATGAACCTGTTTCATCAGAATATGGGCGAAGTCTTTCACCTGGTCAAAATCATATTTGCCACCCATCGGAATGTAAATATGAATCCCTGTACTTCCGGAAGTTTTGCAATATCCTTTAATTTTGATAGCTTTTAAAACTTCATTAACCTGAAGGGCCGTTTCAATAACCTCATCAAAAGTATTTTTCTTTGAAGGATCAAGGTCCAAAACAAGATAATCGGGATGCTCAAGATCAGGAAGAGAGCTGTTCCAGGGATTAAGGTCAATACATCCGAGATTGTTCAGGTAAGCTAAAGTTGCCTTGTCATTACAGTAGATATAATCAATATATTTATCATTAGATTCAGAGTAAACCTGTGTCGTTTTTATCCAGTCAGGAATATGATCTCCGGCATCTTTCTGATAAAATCCCTGCTTTTCAATACCATTTGGAAAACGGTTCAGAGATAAAGGACGGTTTTTAAGGTATGGCAGGATATATTCTGCTACCGACTGATAATAATCTATTACATCCCCTTTAGTAATTCCATCTTTTGGAAAATAGACTTTATCCTGATTGGTCAGTTTCACAACATGCCTGTTGAGCGTGATTTCCTGTTCTTTTTCCGAATTTTCTTTTTTAGAAGGTGCTTTAGCGTTCATTGTTTTGGATTTTTTAGGTTGAATAGTCAGATCTGTTGCGTCCTTTACTTCTTCGGGTTCTTTATCTTCACGAATGCCAACAAAAACAGGATGGCGGAAAATACCGTCTTTGGTAATTTCTGAGTATTTGATTTCGCAAACCAATTCCGGCTTTACCCAGGTTACGGGCATATTGGTTTTTGGAATGGTTTCAAATGGGGAAGATTTTACCATCAACTTCCTAAGCTTTTGATAAAGCTCTTTCAGTAAATTATTATTGAAACCTGTTCCGGTATGGCCACAATATATCAATTCATTATTCACATATTTCCCCAGAATCAAAGCTCCGAAACTTTCCCGTGAACCTCTGGGTTCTGTAAATCCACAAATAATAGCTTCTTCCGTATTGGAAAATTTAATCTTAAGCCAGTCCGTGGTTCGGTAATTTTCTACATATTGACTATCTGCTCTTTTTGCAATCATTCCTTCCAGTTTCATCTTTTTCATTTGGTCAAAAAAAGCAATGCCTTTTTCAGGGATGTGATCGCAATATTTAATTGTATCTGTTTCAATTAACGCTTCTTTTAAAAGCTCTTTCCGTTGAACAAGCGGAAGTTCTTCTGTAGAATGACCATTGAGCCAAAGAAGGTCAAAAACCTGATAGACTAAAGCGAGATTGGGATTATCTCCAATTTGTTGTAAAAGCTGAAAACTAGGTTTCCCCTGATCGTCATATGCTACGATTTCTCCATCAAGGATCATTTGATATTTTTGCCGAACAAAATCCTGAGCTACTGCATCGAATTTTGATAAAAATGAAATTCCGTTTCTGGAATAGAAGAGAGGTTCATCATGGCTGAGATCGGCAATAGCTCTGTAACCGTCCCATTTTATTTCAAAAAGCCAGTCTTTATCATCAAATGCTTTATCAAAAGGTTTGGCCAGCATAGGCTTAATGAAAGATTTAAGTTTTTTCTCATTCGTTAAAGCATTAAAGCTCCTGAATCTTTTTTCTGAAGTTATGACTTCTTTTTTCTGTTTGTTTTTAGGCTTTTTTTTTCCTCCAGAAATTTTGTAACCAAAGATTTGGAGGATGTATTTTCTTCCGCATTATAAGGGCTTTCGGCAAATTCATCTTTATGTTTAATGAGCAGCCATGCATTGTCTTCCGAATTTTTCATTTTCACCAGTGCAAATTCACCTTTCAGTTTTTTACCGTGTAAGATAAATTTTATGGAACCGGCATGAAGTTCTTTCAACAATTCCTGTTCATCAGAAATTTTGTTATTTTCTTCCAGAGGTTCATAAGTTCCGCTATCCCACACTTCTACTTGCCCCGCTCCGTAATTACCTTCAGGAATATTCCCTTCAAAATCTTTATAATCGTAAGGATGATCTTCTACCATCATAGCCAGGCGTTTGTCCTGAGGGTCCAATGAAGGGCCTTTCGGAACAGCCCAGCTTTTTAGTACGCCTTCCATTTCTAATCGGAAATCATAGTGAAGACGCGTTGCCGCATGTCTTTGGACAACAAAAACCAGTTTATTTTTACTCCTTTTTGCTTTTCCTTTGGGTTCACTTGTTTCGTTGAACTTACGTTTCTGTTGATAATCTTTAAGAGCCATTACGATGCAGATTTGGATTTGGAATTATTCAGGCTGGCTTTTAACTGAGCCATAAGATCAATTACTTTACCTTCTTTAGCAGCCGGTGCTTTTCTGGTTTTAATATTCTTACCTTTTGCTTTCTGCTTGATAATTTTCAGCAGGTCATCAGAATAGGTATCTTTATACATAGCGGGATCAAACTCCTGGGAAAGCTGTTCAATAAGATTTACAGCCATTTTCAGCTCAGCAGGTTTTGGAGCCTTATGAGCAGGGATTTTTAAATCCGAATAATCTCTTATTTCCTGATCAAACCTAAGACGGTTTAAAATCAATATATCGTTATTGTAGGGCCGTATCATCCCAATAGCCTCACTTTCACGAAGCACAAATGTACCGATGCCTACCATTCCTGTTTTTTCAAGAGCTTTTAATAGAAGCCTATAGGCATTTTCACCATTTTTTTGCGGTTCAAGATAGTAAGGGGTTTCAAAATAAACACTGTCTACTTCTTCTTCCTTTACAAACTGATCAATGGAAAGTATTTTTGTCTTTTCCGGGCTTGCTGCTTCATAATCTTCTTCATCAAGGACGATATATTTATCATCCATAAGATAGCCTTTAACAATGTTTTCCCACTTTACTTCTTTTCCTGTATTTTCATTAACTCTCTTAAACCGAATGTTGGAAAAATCGGATTTATCGAGCATATCAAGGTCCAGTTTGCTGGTCTCCGTTGCTGAGTAAATTTTAACAGGGATATTTACTAAACCGAAGCCAATGGCGCCATTCCAAATTGCTTTCATTGTCTTACGTTTTTAAAAATCAAGCAATTAACATGCCGATGGAGAACCGTGTGGTATGTGTTTGACGCTTTTTGTCAAATGACAATTGTTTTTATATTCTACTTTTATATCTTTATATTTCCGCAATCTGTGGATAAAATAACATGGAAGAGCTTTTTAATTACATCAAAAAATTTGGATTGCTAAATGCACAGGATGAGCTTCTGATTACAGAGGGAATCCAGGAAATTTCAGTGAAGAAGGGGGAAATTTTCGTAGAGGCAGGAAAAGTAAGCCAAAAGATCGCTTTTGTGAAGAAAGGAGTGTTCAGATCTTTGTATTATAATAAAGATGGTGATGATTTTACCCGTTATTTTATTTATGAAGGCCGCTTCATTGGAGATTTTCAAGGGTTTACCGATCAACTTCCTGCCCATGAATATATAGAAGCAATTACAGATGCTGTTTTACTTGTTATAGACCTCAATCATTTTAAAGTATTGGAGGAAAAAATTGCGATATGGCCTGTTTTATTTGCCCGAATTCACGGATTTGTTGCTGAAAATAAACTTAAAGTGGCGAGTATCATGCTTAATCAGGATGCAAAATCAAGATATATTCACTTTCTTAACCATTATCCAGGGCTTGCCAATAGGGTTCCACAGTCTATGTTGGCCTCTTATCTTGGAGTAACACCCTCATCGTTGAGCAGGATCAGGAGGAATATTAATGAGTAATGCAGTTGTTAAAGTTGAAGAAAGCTTATTAATCAAAAAATTATAGATCTTATTATTTTTCTGTAAAATAAATGATTCATATGAATTGTAAATATTCAATAGGGATGGGCTTTAGCGCGTCCTATCATTTTAAAAACCTTCCATTGGCTTTAGCCAAAACTTAATCAACACGATTTAGATTAAAAATAGACTTGAAACCAATTTCTGTTTTATACTTGTAATAAAACTCTTGTACATTCACATAAATACGTTTTTTGTCAAATGGCAATGGTCTCCTTTTCAAGCTGCCATAGTTTTGCATCATAAAAATAATGATATGGATATTGTATTAGGACTTCAGTGGGGAGATGAAGGAAAAGGAAAGTTTATAGATCTTATCAGTGAAAATTATGATATTGCAGCCCGTTTCAATGGCGGCTCGAATGCAGGACATAGCATTGAAAGAAACAGAAAAAGAATTACCCTTAAAATGATTCCCTCAGGAATTTTTATGCAAGGGGTACAAAATGTTATCGGGACTGGAACTGTTCTGGATCCGGTAAGCTTTAAAAACGAAATTCTGAATTTAAAAAAGTTCGACGAAACACTTCAGCCAGAGAAGAATCTGATTATTTCTAAAAAGGCTCATTTTGTATTGCCTACTTATAAGCTTATGGATGTTTTCATGGAAGAAAATCCTGCTTACACAACCATAGGAACAACGAAGAACGGTATTGCTCAGGCATATTCAAATAAAATTTTAAGACAAAATGTAAGAATTGGGGATATGTATTCGCCGGATTTCCAAGAGAGGGTAGAACGTATTCTGGAAAGGGATTATCAGTTTTTGTCTGAGGGAGGCATGGAATTACCCTCTTTAGAGTCAATTCGTGAAGAGTTCTTTGATGCAGTGGAATTTTTAAAACAATTCAATTGTACCGAAACTGAATTATTTCTGAACAAATCGTTATCTGAAGGAAAAACCATATTGGCCGAGGGGTCTCAGGCTGCATTACTGGATATTGATCACGGCACTTATCCTTATGTGACGTCTTCATCAACTACAGCTTCAGGAGCCTGCAGCGGATTAGGGATTTCTCCTAAAAAGATTGGTGAGATCTATGGAATTGCCAAAGCGTATTGTACAAGAGTAGGAAACGGAATATTTCCTACTGAGCTCCTGGATGAAATGGGAGAAGAGATTAGAACGAAAGGAAATGAGTTTGGTTCCAATACAGGACGTCCAAGAAGAACAGGCTGGCTGGATCTTCCGGCTTTACGATATGCAGTAATGATTAATGGAGTTACTCAGCTGGTTTTAACTAAAGCTGATGTGCTGAGCGGATTAAAATCTGTAGCAGTATGTACTCATTATGAACTGAAAGACGGAACTATTGAAACCAATGCTGGAACACTTCCTGAAAATGCAAAACCCATATTCAAATGGCTGGATGGCTGGGACGCTGATTTTTCAGTGATTAAAGAGTCTTCTGCACTTCCAAAAGAGCTAAATGATTTTATTGTTTTTTTGGAAACAGAATTGGATATTCCTGTAGGATATCTATCTACCGGTCCGGGAAGAGAGCAGATTTTAAAAATTAAATAAGACTTTATAAAGAAGAAGCGGGATCATTTCCCGCTTTTATTTTGTTTCATAATAAAAAGCAGGGCAAATACCCCACTTTAAATTTATGCTTTTAAATCTAATTTTAATATCTAACTCATCGAGCTGTGCATAAACAATGGATTGCTGTGCATCAATCATGACATCACGCCCGGAATTGTTCTTAGGGAAGGTAATATAATCTCTGATTACTTCATTTCATTCATTCAGGATCGCTACCAAATTTTCCAAGGACTATTGTTGGTCTGTGGAAGAATTATTATTTTTTATATGATTGAATTTTGAAGTCGTTATGATTCCAATGGTAACATCAGTTGAATACTGCCTGGAGACAATAATATATTTGTTTTCCTCATAACAATGTTGAATAACTTCGATAGGAATAGACTCATTATTTTCAAAAGTAATATACCCTAAATAAGATTCACAATAAAAACGTCCGGGATCTTCTTCAAATTTTGTAAAAAGGTCAGCGGCATCTTCCTGAGCGAAGGGAAATCCGTTGACTTCTACTAAGAGAATCTTATTTTCTTTCAGCATTTTTTGGAAATCATGTTTTATAAGTTTTTTGCTGCCTACAATACAAGCAATGCTTAATGAAATGGATAAACCTAATATAGACTGGTATTTTGAAGATTTTTCTTTAGCTTGATCTAGTGTGTTGGGAGGATGATATATTATTTTTTTTAATAGAATCAGTATTATAAATATTGCAATTCCCAAAAATGATACATACTTAATTAAAGTAAGTATCTGAATAAAAATTTCCATAGTATAAAAAAGCGGGGCAAATACCCCGCTTAAATTTATGCTTTTAAATCTAATTTTAATTCTAGTTCATCGAGCTGTGCATCAGCAATGGATGCAGGTGCATCAATCATGACATCACGTCCGGAATTATTCTTAGGGAATGCAATATAATCTCTGATGACTTCGTTTCCATCCAGGATTGCTACCAAACGGTCAAATCCGAATGCTAAACCACCATGTGGCGGTGCTCCGTACTTAAATGCGTTCATTAAGAATCCGAACTGAGCTTCTGCTTCTTCTTTTGAGAATCCTAACAGGTCAAACATTTTAGATTGAAGGTCCTTGTCAAAAATTCTGATAGATCCTCCTCCAATTTCATTTCCGTTAAGTACCATGTCGTAAGCGTTAGCTCTTGCTTTACCCGGATCAGTTTCCAGTAAATGAATATCTTCAGGTTTTGGAGAGGTGAAAGGGTGGTGCATGGCGTGGTATCTTTCAGTATCTTCATCCCATTCCAATAGAGGGAAGTCAACAACCCAAAGCGGTGCAAATACATTTCCTTTTCTTAATCCTAAACGGTTACCAAGCTCCATTCTCAAGGCAGAAAGCTGAGCTCTTACTTTATTTTCATTTCCGGAAAGAATCAACATTAAGTCTCCTTCTTTAGCTCCGAATTTTTCAATGATCTTCGCTAAATCTTCTTCGTTATAGAATTTGTTTACAGATGAGGTTTTCACTCCATCATTCTGGAATTTAACCCAAACCATTCCTGAAGCTCCGATCTGTGGACGTTTTACCCAATCCACAAGCTCATCAATCTGCTTTCTTGTATAGTCTGCACATCCTTCTACATTGATTCCGACAACAAGTTCTGCTTCATCAAATATTTTAAAGTCTTTTCCTTTTACAAGCTCGTTAAGTTCTACGAATTCCATTCCGAAACGGATGTCCGGTTTGTCATTTCCGTACTTTCTCATTGCATCAGCAAAAGTCATTCTTGGGAAATCTCCGAATTCCTGACCTGTAATATCTTTTAAAAGAGTTTTAGTCATTCCTTCAAAAACGTTCATTACGTCTTCCTGCTCTACAAACGCCATTTCACAATCGATTTGTGTAAATTCGGGCTGTCTGTCGGCTCTTAAATCCTCATCACGGAAACATTTTACAATCTGGAAATATTTATCCATTCCACCTACCATCAAAAGCTGTTTGAAAGTCTGTGGAGACTGTGGCAATGCATAAAATTGTCCAGGGTTCATTCTGCTTGGAACAACAAAGTCTCTGGCTCCCTCGGGAGTAGATTTAATCAAAACAGGAGTTTCCACTTCAATGAAACCTTCATCAGATAAATAATTTCTTACTTTCTGAGCCATTTTATGACGGAAGATCAATTTATCTTTTACCGGATTTCTTCTGATATCCAGATAACGGTATTTCATTCTTAATTCCTCTCCACCGTCGGTTTCATCTTCAATTGTGAAAGGAGGAAGTTGAGAATCGTTCAGGATTGTTAGCTTTTCAACTAAAATTTCAATTTCTCCTGTAGGGATATTAGGATTCTTACTTACTCTTTCAATAACTTTTCCGGTAGCCTGGATAACAAATTCACGGCCTAATTTTTTAGCTTCTTCCATCAGCTGGGCAGAAGAACGTTCCTGATCAAAAACCAGCTGGGTAATTCCGTAACGATCTCGAAGATCTACCCAAATCATAAATCCTTTATCACGGATAGTCTGTACCCATCCAGATAGTGTAACTTCTTCATTCAGATTTTTCAGAGATAGCTCTCCATTGGTGTGTGATCGAAACATAATTATTTGTTTAAAGTTCAATGTTTAAGGCTCAGTCCTGAACCTTGATTTTTTCGTTGGCAAAGATAAGATTTTTGCAGGTTTTATAAATAAAAAAACTTCTGATTAATTTTATTGTCAATTGCTAAGACTTACTACAAACCAGATTTGTACTTTTGAGGATATATAAATTATAACCATAACAATGACTAAATATATTGACTTTTTAAAAAAAGCTTTCAGTGGAGAAGAAACTGATTTTACGAAGGTAAACATTAGAAGTGCAGTTTTACTTCTTGCAATCCCTATGATGCTGGAAATGGCTATGGAATCAGTATTTGCACTGGTTGACCTGTATTTTGTAGGGCATCTGAAGGAGAGCGGTTTCGCTATTCAGACTGTTGGGCTTACAGAGTCTGTACTTTCCGTAATGTATTCTATTGCCATTGGGATGAGTATGGCAGCAACAGCGATGGTAGCGAGAAGAATAGGTGAAAAAAATCCGGAACAGGCTTCCCGAAGTGCAGCACAGGTCTTATTGGTTTCATTTGGAATAACACTTATTTTAAGTGTTTTAGGAGTTGTGTATGCCGAAGAAATTCTGATTCTGATGGGATCAAGACCGGAAGCTGCTGCTTATGGGAAAAACTTTACAAGAATTATGATGGGAAGCAGCACGGTAATTATGCTTCTATTCCTTATTAATGGAATCTTTAGAGGAGCTGGAAATGCTATGATTGCTATGAAGAGCTTATGGATTGCAAATATTGCAAATATTATTCTCTGTCCTCTGCTGATTAAAGGCCTAGGGCCTGTTCCTGCAATGGGGCTTACAGGAGCGGCTTTGGCAACTACTATTGGAAGAAGCATCGGGGTAATTTACCAGTTGTATCATCTTTTAGTGGCAGATACACAGATCAGAATTAAATTATCTTATTTTAAGCCCGATTCTGAATTAATTAAATCTATTATCAAAATAGCCACTCCCGGAATTTTCCAGTTTGTGATTGCTTCATGCAGCTGGATCTTCCTTGCGGAGCTGGTGGCGACTACGGGTGGTGAGAATGCATCAGCCGGGTATCAGACCGCTTTAAGATTAATGATGTTTTTTATGCTTCCGGCTTGGGGGCTTAGCAATGCAGCATCCACTTTGGTGGGACAGAATATGGGAGCTCATGAAATGTTGAGAGCTGAACAGTCTGTAATGAAAACAGTAAAATACAATGTGATTTTTATGGTGATTGTAAGTTTGATCTTTGTCCTTTTCGGTAATTTCTTAGTGAGTTTCTTTACTCAGGAAGCAGAGATCAAGGATTTTGCTAAAAACGCACTTCACATTATGAGTATTGGCTTTGTTTTCTATGGTATAGGAATGGTAATGATTAATGCATTCAATGGAGCTGGTGATACGTGGACGCCAACCTGGATTAATCTTTTTGGGTTCTGGTTATTCCAGATTCCTTTAGCCTATATTCTTTCCAAACATATGGAATTAGGACCGAAAGGAGTATTTATTTCAATTCCTGCAGCAGAAACTTTAATAACCATTGTTGCTTTTATTCTGTTTAGAAAAGGAAAATGGAAAACAGTTAAGGTATAAGAAAAGGAAACAGTGATTTAATTAGGTCAATAAACCTTTTGCAGACTCTATCTTCTTGCTTTTTATAAAACTTTAATTAGGTTAAGTGTTTGTATTTTAGTGATGTATTTCTTAAATTCGTAATGACAACAAATATTTATTACTATGGGAAAAGGAGACAAAAAATCAAGAAGAGGTAAGATCAATTCCGGAAGTTACGGAAAAAGAAGGCCCAGAAAGGCGTCAAAATCTTTTGTAGCAGCCGCAGAAAAATCTAAAAAGTAAGAACAATAAAAAAGACCGGAGAAATTTTCTCCGGTCTTTTACTATGACAAATTAAATTAATTATTTTCCGAAAATATTTCCCAGGATACTTCCTAAACCGCCTCCTTGTTGCTGTTGGTTTCCGCCGCCGCCAAGTACACTTCCTAGGATATCGTTCAAAGGATTTCCTGATGACTGAGCCTGTCCGCCACCCAGAACACTTCCAAGAATGTCATTTAACGGACTGGATTGTTGGGATTGTGCCTGATTGGAAGCATTTCCTAAGATTCCTCCTAAAAGGTCTCCCAGACCTCCCGCTCCAACATTACTTTGCTGTTTTTGCTGGCCAATGTATCCCATAACAACTGGTGCTAACATGGCAAGAATTGGTCCTATTTTATCAATTGAAATTCCTGTATTTTGAGATAATTGGTTTTCTACGGTACTCTTTTGTCCGCCAAAAATATGGTCAAGAATAGAACCACCTTCAGCCTGTCTGGCTTCAATTTGTGAAGGATCGTTTAAGATACTTCCATTGTGATCCTTGTCTAAAGCATTGTTAAGTGCTTCAGCTTCTTTTGCATCCTGAGATTTATTTCTAAGATAAGAAATGATAAGAGGAGTAGCTACTGCCAATAAAGCAATCACCTGGTTTCTATTGATTCCGAATTTATTTTCAGCCTGTTCAGCAACCTGGTTGCTTGTGTTTCCTGTAAGGAGATCTATTAAGCTCATTTTTTGTGTTTATTAAAGTATTAATTGGCTCAAAGTTATCAAAAAATATGCCCCACAAAATAGTTCTTATTCATAATTATTGTTAAAGTTTTCTGATTTCATCATCCGTGTATCCTTTACTTTTTAATATCTGGATGTACTCTTTAGCACTTTCCGTCATCCAATCAATCGGTTCAGGGGCAATTTTATGATCAACAGTAAATTCCAGAATTCCCACATTATCATTCATCCATGGAAGTAGATAGTAGTTCATTCCACCCTTATATTTTTTAAAATTATCTGCTTCTTTACCTTTTTCTGTGAGTAAAACAGTATGATACGCAAAAATGTAGCCTAAAGGAATAAGCAGGCAAACCCATGAAAATTTTTTAAATGAAGCATATTTTACAGAAGAAAGCCCATATCCGATTGAGAGTGCAAAAATGATGTTAAAAGGAAGGAAAAATACATAATTATCAGGAACAAGGTAGAATGTGGAAAACCCATAAACCATTAATGCTGCTATAAAAAAAACAGTAAACATCTTTCGGTTGGTCTTATACAACAAACTTATTCCTGCTATTCCGAAGAATATAAAAATATTAAAGTTGTAGATGAGGTATATGAATGATTGGAAAAAATCTTTTATCAGTTGCAGCGGAGGTTGTTTTAATGAATCTTTAACCCAGCTCTGACCAGAGGAATAGAAGGCATTGAATGGTAATCCCTGAGACATATTAAGGATAGGTAGAGATGAAAAAAGTAATATAAAAAGAATAAACGAAGGGTAAACATATTGTTTTTCCATTCTGAAATAAAACAGGAAAAGAAAAAGCGCCGGAATTAACAGAATATTCTCAATATGTACCCATAGAGCAATTCCTAAAAATAAACTACTGAGTATAATATAAAAATTTTTCTTTTCAATAAATGTATTTACTATTGAAAAGAAAAAAAGGCTTATCCATAAACAGTTATAGGTATATACTTCTACAATTTCCGCGTTCCTCCAGAAAGAGAAGCTAAAGCCAAATACGAATGCCGTAGTAATAGCCGTCCACTGTGTTTTCGTGATGGCATTTACAATTAAATATATAAGGGCAACTGTTGCAGCACCGGAAGCCACTACAAGGAATCGGCTAGCCTCAATGGCATGAAGACCAGTCAGGTCTTTAATGAAAATTCCTGTATTGATATACAAAAAGTGAGAGAGTGGTGTAGCTACCGTTTCATACTCACCTTTTTCTATAGATAGAACAAAACCTATACAATCCGCAAAAGGTATTTTTGTAAAACTCCCTAAATAATAAATAGCTGAAAAAATAAAGAAGAGCATTATTGCGGATAGATACTTCTTCATTCCTAGTTCTTTACAATAGGAACATTAGAGCATGCTTCTCCAAACATCAGAGACTTTACAATAGGTTTTAACTGTTCTACCAGCTCTATATAAGCATTTTCAGGCATTTCCTTATCTGAACATCCTTTTACCAGAACTCTTTTCCCCCTCATATCTCCAAAATCATACGTCTGGATAGCGTTATGCATCAGAATAACCTCCAGATCCTCACGATTCCCAAACACAATCTTTTTGGCTACATCAGTAAGTTTGGCTGTTAATACAAAATAAGCCCAAAGCGGAATAATCGTATCCACAGAATTGTATATATAGATATAAGAATCTCTATATTGTTCAACATCAATGGCCTCCACTTTTTCACGGAAATCTTTTTCCTTCAGAATCATTTCCTGAAAAAGAAAATCCTTAAGGTCTATACCTTTTCTCTCTCCCTTTGGAAGTAAAGTGGTGAGGTCAAAATTAACAAGGCCGCTTTCAGCAACTTTATTTCGGATTTCAAATTCTTCTGACATTTTTATCATTATCTTTGAACAAATTTACGAATTAAGATCAATATACATTTTAATTTGTTCTCTATCCTTACTATAGAGATAGCCCATGATCCAAAAAGGACAGGCTATTTCTTACAGTTTTTAAACAAATAAAGATTTCGGAAGAAATGAAATATTATATTATTGCAGGAGAAGCTTCCGGTGATCTTCATGGAAGCAATTTGATGAAAGCTCTTAAACAAAAGGATCCTAATGCAGAATTCAGATTTTGGGGCGGTGACCTGATGAAAGCCCAGGGTGGGACATTGGTAAAACATTACCGTGATCTTGCATTCATGGGATTCCTTGAAGTAGTCATGAATCTGAGAACAATTTTAAATAATATTAAATTCTGTAAAGAAGATATTCAGAATAACAGACCTGATGTTTTAATTTTGGTGGATTACCCTGGCTTTAATTTAAGAATTGCCAGATTTGCCAAAGAATTGGGCATTAAGGTTATCTATTATATTTCACCACAGCTTTGGGCCTGGAAAGAAGGCAGGGTAGAGATTATCAAAAAATATGTAGATGAAATGATGGTCATCCTTCCGTTCGAGGAAGATTTTTACAGAAAACATGGTGTTCATTCACATTTTGTTGGCCATCCTTTGCTGGATGCAATTTCAGATTTAAAAGAAATCAGTATTGATGAATTTAAAAAAGAAAATGGACTGAATGAAAAAGAAATCATTGCGCTTTTACCAGGCTCAAGAAAACAAGAAGTGGAGAAGATGCTGGAGATTATGCTTTCCGTAAGGCCATACTTTAAAAATTATCAGTTTGTGATTGCCGGAGCACCAAGTCTTCCTAAGGAATTTTATCAAAAATATGTGGATGATAATGTACATTTTGTTTCAAACAAAACGTATGATCTGCTGAGATGTTCCAAAGCAGCTCTGGTAACTTCCGGAACCGCTACCTTAGAAACCGCTCTGCTGAATATTCCTGAAGTGGTTTGTTACCGTGGAAGCGCCGTTTCTTATGCGATAGCGAAAAGACTGGTGAAAAATATCAATTACATCTCTTTGGTGAATCTCATTATGGATAGGGAAGTCGTGAGAGAGCTTATCCAGAACGATCTGAATACTAGGAATCTGGTTGATGAGCTTAATAAAATTTTAGAAGGAGAAAAAAGAGATCAGGTCCTGGATGACTACATTCTTTTGAGAGAAAAGCTTGGGGGTAAAGGGGCCAGTGATCATGCCGCTGAGGTGATCTTAAAAGTCTAAGTTAAAGCCCGGAAATATAACTTCTCTATTACCATGAAACATATAAAGAATCTTTTATTATTAATTGCCTGTACAATTTTTTCAATAAGTTTTGCCCAAAAAGAAGTACCATCGAGAGATAAAATTCAGATATTCTATTATGGCTGGTACGGTAACCAAAAAACTGACGGTAGCCTTCAGCATTGGAATCATGAAATTATCCCGCATTGGAGTAATCCTAAATGGAATAATCTAGGACATTACAAAGGCGGTGATGATATTGGAGCCAATTTTTATCCGGAACTGGGAAATTACAGCTCCAATGATAAAACGATCATAGAGAAACATATGAAGATGATCAAAGATTCAGGCGTTGGTGTTGTGGTTGTAAGCTGGTTGGGGAAAGATTCATTTACTGATAAAAGTTTAATAAAGTATCTTGATATTGCAGACCGCTTCAACCTGAAAGTCGCTTTTCATATAGAACCGTTTTACAAATCCGTTACAGAACTCAGAGATCAGCTTTCGTACCTTGTTAAAACATATGCTCAACATCCTGCTTTTTACAAAAAGGACAAAAAACCTTTGTTTTACGTCTATGATAGTTATAAAATAGCTCCGGAAGAGTGGTCAAAGCTACTTTCCGAAAACGGTGAAAAGACAGTGCGTAATACAGAATTAGATGCCTTGTACATTGGTTTATGGGTTGAAGAAAAGGATTCTGTGTTTTTCAATACTGCTGGATTTGATGGCTTTTACACTTACTTTGCCAGTGAAGGGTTTGTTTTTGGAAGTACAACTTCCCATTGGAAATATATGGCCCGGTATGCAAAAGATCACCATCTTATTTTTATCCCATGTGTGGGGCCTGGCTATTCTGATACCAGAATCAGACCTTGGAATGAAGCTAATTTCAAAAACAGGGAAAATGGTAAATATTATGAAAGAATGTTTGATGCAGCCACTAAAGTCAATCCTGAATTTATTGGAATTACATCATTTAATGAATGGCATGAAGGAACTCAGATAGAGCCTGCAATTCCTAAAAAAGTAGGTGATTTTATCTACGAAGACTATGGGAAAGATCCATGGATGTATATCAAAGAAACAAAACGTTTAACAGATAAATTCTTGAAGAGAAAATAAACCCTTTTTCGTAAAAACTTAATTTCATAGCAAAAAAATAAGCGCCCTGTTAATCTTTTTAAAGATAGCAGGGTGTTTTATTTAGTAATTGCAGTGATAACAAATTAAGTATTCAATTTCTTACATTGGTAATATAATTAATTGGAATTGAATAAAGAACCTCTGTTGATATTAGTAATATGTTTTATCCTTGGAATTTTTTTTCAGGACCAGTTTTTATTGGGAAAAGAATGGGTTATTAGCTGTGCCGTATTAATTATAGCAATTTTAGTTTCTCTTTTCCTTACTACTTATTTTCTCCATAAAATCAAGATGATTTTGCTTGGCTTACTGTTCTTTGGAATAGGAATAATTCTTCATTTTTATAATTCTTTGCCTCAAAAGATGATAATACCTGTGAATAAGAATGAAACGATTATTTTTAAGATTTCCCAGAAATTAAATTCAACAGAAAAATATAAAAAATATGAAGGAATAGGGCAGCTTGATAAAAACCATTTCAATTCTGTTTTTTATATTCCGAAAAATGCTGAAGACTTAGATTTTAAGCACTATTATAAAACTAAAGCCTATATCACTCAGCCCAGACAGCCTCAATATGATTTTCAGTTCAATTATGCACAATACCTGAAACGAAGAGGTATCTATTATCAAACTTATATTTCGGAAAAAATTTCCTCTGCAGAAAGAAATGATCTGGGTTTTACAGAGCAGATCAGGCAATACAGGCTCAATGTTCTTAAGAAAATAGACAAAACGGAAATGAATGTAAGTACAAAAGAATTTTTGAAAGGAATTATCCTGGCAGACCGCACAGAGATGGATGCGGTTACCGTAAAAGATTTCAACAGATCCGGGTTGGTTCACTTATTAGCGATTTCCGGTACTCATATCGTGATTATTTTTGGGCTTTTTTATTTTTTAATGATTCACAGTATTCCTTTACAGTTCAGAAAATATGCTGTTATTTTAAGTTTGGTTTTTATTTGGCTGTTTGCTTTATTCATTGGTTTTGGAAATTCGGTGCTGAGGTCATGCATCATGTTGAGTGTGTACTTTATATTTATTCTATTACAAAGAAAGCCGGATTTACTGCACTCACTGGCGCTGTCAGCATTTATTATTCTGATTATCGATACCCAGCAGCTTTTTGATGTGGGATTTCAGCTTAGCTTTCTGGCGGTTTTAGGAATCTTTTGGTTAAATCAGCCACTTTTGAAATACTTTCCAAGAGCTGATAATTATTTTAAAAAATTAATCTTTAGTACCATTACAATATCTTTGTCTGCACAGTTGGCAACACTTCCGCTGGTTCTGTATTACTTTCACCAGTTTTCATGGGTTTCAATTGTGGCCAATTTCATCATTGTTCCGTTTTCTGAGGTGATTATTGTTTTTTCATTTCTGATGGTACTTCTTATTACCTTTGGCTTTGATTTAAGCTTTGTTGATAAGGTGTATGATATTGTTACACAATTGCTTCTTAAGGTTATTCATTGGTTTGCAGGAGCGGATGTGGTATTTATTGAAAGTATTCCTATGAATCTGATTGAAGTTTTATCTGTATCAATAGCAATATATATGTTGAGAGCATTGATTTTAAAAATAAACTTTAAAAATTCAATGAATTTCACAATTGCTGTTTTGGCTTTTTTAATAGTAAGAATTGGGTGTAATATTATTGTAAATCAAAAAGAAGAGGTGCTTGTTCACTCTTTGAGTAAAAGTAAAATACTTTCAATAAAAAAGGGAAATAAAGTCTGTTTTTGGATTCCGGATAGCGTAGTACGTGAGAAGGTTTTACAATTTATTATCGAACCTTATTGTTCTTCCAGAAGAATAGATCATTTTGAAATAAAACAGATTCCTTTTTCAACTAAAAAAATAGTTTTTGAAGATCAGATTTATGAGATGAAATAGGGATTTTTGATTTTTCCATTTTCCTTTATTTATAACATATTAAGCTCTTATTTAGAAAGATTACAAACTGTCTAATTGTGAGATTTCTCACTTTTCGATATTGTTAACATTTCTTAATTTTGTGGGAAATTCAAATTTAAACTTATATGGCAGGTTTAACGAGTTCTACGATAGGTAGAAAATACGCTATGGCATTATCAGCTATGTTTTTGCTGATTTTTCTTATACTGCATTTGACAACCAATTTGTTATCAGTTCTAAACAGAGATGCTTTCAATACAGCATCTGAGTTTATGGGCTATAATCCTTTTGTGCAGTTCTTAATGCAGCCTATTCTTGGTTTTGCAGTAATTTTCCATTTTATAATGGGATTTGTATTGGAGATCAAGAATAATAAAGCGCGTCCAGTAAAGTATGCATCTAACAATGCTGCTGTAAATTCTACATGGATGTCCAGAAATATGATTATTTCTGGGGCAGTTGTGTTGGCTTTCTTGGCGCTTCACTTATATGATTTCTGGTTACATGAAATGAACTATAAGTATTTAGAGGGAATAGCTCCTGATTCAGAACGTTTCTGGCCAGAGCTTCATGAGAAGTTTGCTGACCTTTGGAGAGTCGCTTTATATGTGATTTCTTTTGTACTATTGGGCTTACACTTAGCTCACGGATTTCAGTCTTCATTCCAGTCTATCGGAGCAAGACATCCAAAATATACGCCAGTGATTAAGGCTTTCGGAACTTGGTATTCTATCCTTATTCCAGCAGGATTTATCATCGTGGCAGTTTTTCATTTTATAACTCAATAATATCAATATACTAGTATGAGTAAATTAGATTCAAGAATTCCAGCGGGTCCTCTTAAAGACAAGTGGAAAAATCATAAAGATCATATGAACCTTGTTGCACCAAACAACAGAGATAAGATTGATATTATTGTTGTAGGTACAGGTTTGGCAGGAGGTTCTGCTGCAGCTACTCTAGCTGAGCAAGGATACAACGTAAAAGCATTCTGCTACCAGGATTCTCCAAGAAGAGCGCACTCTATTGCAGCTCAGGGAGGAATTAACGCAGCTAAGAATTACCAGGGTGATGGTGACTCTACTTACAGATTGTTCTACGATACCATCAAAGGTGGTGACTACAGAGCAAGAGAGGCTAACGTTTACAGATTAGCTGAAGTTTCTGCTAATATTATTGACCAGTGTGTAGCACAAGGTGTTCCTTTCGGAAGAGAATACGGAGGTCAGCTAGATAACCGTTCATTTGGTGGGGTTCAGGTAAAAAGAACCTTCTATGCAAAAGGACAAACAGGGCAACAGTTATTATTAGGTGCATATTCTGCAATGAGCCGTCAGATTGGTAAAGGTAGAATCAAAATGTACAACCGTCATGAAATGATGGATCTTGTAATTGTTGACGGAAAAGCAAGAGGAATTATCGCAAGAAACCTTGTAACAGGTGAAATCGAAAGACATTCTGCACACGCAGTGGTAATTGCATCAGGAGGATACGGAAACGTATATTTCCTTTCTACGAATGCGATGGGATCAAACGTTTCTGCAGCTTGGAAAATCCACAAAAAAGGGGCTTACTTTGCAAATCCTTGTTATGTACAGATTCACCCAACTTGTATTCCGGTTCACGGAACTCAGCAGTCTAAATTAACTTTGATGTCTGAATCATTAAGAAACTCCGGAAGAATCTGGGTTCCTAAAAAGATTGAAGATTCAGTAGCCATCAGAGAAGGTAAATTAAGACCTGAAAACATTAAAGAAGAAGATAGAGATTATTATTTAGAAAGAAGATACCCTGCATTCGGTAACCTTGTACCAAGAGACGTTGCTTCAAGAGCCGCTAAAGAAAGATGTGATGCAGGATTCGGAATCGAAAATAACGATACTAAGGAAGGAGTATACCTTGATTTCTCTACAGAGATCATGAAAAAAGGTAAAGAAGCTGCTATTGAAAAGCATATCCACAATCCTACAGATCAACAGATTTATGATCTTGGTAAAAAATGGGTTGAGGAAAAATATGGTAACTTATTCGTAATGTACGAAAAAATTACAGCTGATGATCCTTACAAAACTCCAATGAAGATTTATCCTGCAGTTCACTATACAATGGGTGGTGTATGGGTTGATTATAATCTTCAGTCTACAATCCCGGGATGTTTCGTAATTGGAGAAGCTAACTTCTCAGATCACGGAGCAAACAGACTTGGAGCATCTGCGTTGATGCAAGGTCTTGCGGACGGATACTTCGTACTTCCTTACACGATTGCAGATTATCTTTCTGCAGACATCAGAACAGGAGCAATTCCTACCAATTCAGGAGCGTTTGACGAAGCTGAAAAAGGAATTAAAGATAAAGTTGATTTCTTTATCAATAATAAAGGAACTCACTCAGTAGACTACTTCCACAAGAAATTAGGACACATTATGTGGAATAAAGTAGGAATGGGAAGAACTCCTGAAGGATTGAAAGAAGCAATCAAAGAAATTGAAGAAGTAAGAAACGACTTCTGGAAGAACGTAAAAGTTCCTGGTGAAGGAGAAGGAATGAACACTGAGCTTGAAAAAGCATTCAGAGTAGCAGACTTCCTTGAACTAGGACAATTAATGGCTATCGATGCGCTAAACAGAGAAGAGTCTTGTGGTGGTCACTTCCGTTGGGATCACGCAACTCCGGATGGGGAAGCGGAAAGAGACGACGTAAACTTCAAATACGTTGGAGCTTGGGAATATCAGGGACCAGATATCAACGCGGAAGTGTTACATAAAGAAGAACTGATTTACGAGAACATCGAGGTTAAAACTAGAAGTTACAAATAATCTCCAACCTATAAATATAACATTATGAGTGCAAAAAAAGGCTTACATCTTACGCTGAAAATTTGGAGACAAAAAAATAATAAATCTAAAGGTCAGTTTGAGACCTACAAAATATCAGATGTATCTACAGATTCTTCATTTTTGGAGATGCTGGATATCCTGAACGAAAATTTAATTAACGAAGGTAAAGAACCTATCGCTTTCGATCACGACTGTCGTGAAGGGATCTGCGGAATGTGTTCTCTTTACATCAATGGTAGAGCTCATGGTCCTGATACGGGTATTACTACTTGTCAGCTTCACATGAGAATGTTCAAAGATGGAGAAACGATCGTTATTGAACCTTGGAGAAGTGCCGCTTTCCCTGTTATCAAAGACTTAATGGTAGACAGAAGCGCATTCGACAGAGTAATGGCAGCAGGTGGTTTCATTTCTGTAAACACTTCCGGTAATACATTGGATGCTAACGCAATTCCTGTTCCTAAAGAGGATGCAGACAGAGCGATGGATGCTGCTGCTTGTATCGGATGTGGAGCTTGTGTAGCTACATGTAAAAACGGATCTGCAATGCTGTTCGTGGGAGCAAAAGTTTCTCAGTATGCATTACTTCCTCAAGGTAGAGTAGAAGCGAAGAGAAGAGTTCTGAACATGGTGAAGGCTATGGACGAAGAAGGATTCGGAAACTGTTCAAACACCGGTGCTTGTGAAGTTGAGTGCCCTAAAGGTATTTCTCTTGAGAATATCGCAAGAATGAACAGAGAATATATGTCTGCTCTTGTAGATCAAGGATAGAATTGATTCAAAATACTTAAAAATCGCTCTCGTTCCGGGGGCGATTTTTTTTATACAAACCTTTTAGCTGTTAAAGTTTGTTAACTTATCGGTAGACTGTAGGTTTACTTTGATGAATAAGTATATATTTGGAGAGCAGTTGTATGATATAAACCTATAGCATTCTTCTGTTTTTTACCATTAAAAAATGGATAAAGAAAGCAATTGAAATATCCTCTTTTATTGATGGTAATAAAATTTTTAAAAAAAATTATCCGTGTGAATTAACATGCCCTAAAAAGCGTATTTTTGTGTAATATTAAAAATTGAAATGAAAAAATATCTTTTATTGTTTATCATCGCGATTTTCGTGATGTCTTGTTCAAAAAAAGTAGAAGTAAAAGGAAAAATTACAGGTAGCTCACCATTAGAAAGAATCGAATTTGTAGAAGCTTCCGGAGTTGGAACATTACCTTTAATTAACATCGGTCTTGATAAAGATGGTAACTTTTCAGGAAGCTTTGAAGCTCCTAAAGACGGAATGTATGTTATAAATTATGCTAACAAGCAAAACCTGATCTACCTTGAAGGAGGACAAAAAGTAAATATCTCTGGAAATGCAATGACATTCCCGAATGAATATGTAATTACAGGAGATGCTAAAAAGAATAACGATTTCCTTGCTGCAACCCAAAAGTTTTTAGGAGAATATGGTAATAAAATAGACCTAAGACAGCTAATGGCAGGAGATGAAGCTGCATTTGTTAAAGGAATGCAGAAAGTAGAAGCAGACATTAATAAGAATGTTGATGATCTTGCTGCTAAAAACAATCCTAGCAAAGCACTTTTAGAATGGAAGAAAAACGATGTTAAGGTAACTATCCTTAACCTTCTTGCCAATTATGAAATGTCTCACGGTGCAATGGCAGGAAACCCTTCTTATAAAGCTTCCAAGGCTTTAAAAGATTATGAAGCTAAACTGGATAACGATAAAGAGGCAATGGTAAAAACCATTCCGCTTTACAGACAGTATCTTCTTGTAAAAATGACTCCTGATTTCCAGAAATATGCAGAAGCGAACAGTAAAAATAAAACTGGAATTACCACTTCAGAAATGTTTGCTAAATATTTAAGCACTAAAAAAGATATCTCACAAACTGCAAAAGACTATCTTTTGGCATTTGTTATGGCTCAGGCGGATATTCACCCAACTTCTCCAACAGCTAATATTGACAAGATCAAAAAATTGATTGATACTGATATTAAAGATGCTACCATTAAAAGTGACCTGTTAAAAATGCAGATGGCAATTACAGGTCTTAAAATAGGAGAAGTAGCTCCTGAAGCTGCTTTAGTGAAGCAGGATGGAAAAGCATACAAGCTTTCTGAAAACAAAGGAAAACCTTATATGTTATTTTTCTACGCTTCATGGAATCCTTATATCGGCGAAGCTACTGTACCGGTTTTAAAAGAAGTTGTTAACTTCTACAAATCTAAAATGAACTTTGTTTTTGTAAACGTAGATGATACAAAAGATCAGTTTATCAAAACAAGCAATTCATTATTAAAAGGTGTTCAGGGAGTAAATGTATATGGAGAAAAAGGAATGGAATCTGATATTGCTAAAAAATATGGTGTATACGGATTTAAATTACCTTGCTTTGTAATCATTGACAAAGATGGTAAAATTGCCAGCAGATCATTTGTAAACCTTGGTGAGCAGGAATTGGTAACCATTTTGGATAAACTTACAGGACTTTCAGCTCCAAAAGTAGATCCGAATGCACAGATGCAGCCACAATTGCAGATTGATCCTACTGCACCTCAGCCGGCAAATCCTCAGCCAGCACCTACAAAATAATAAAGTTTAATATAGATCAGAACCTTATCTTCGGATAAGGTTTTTTTTATTGTATTTTTGCAAGGTGAAACTTTAAAAGTTTCGATTAGGAAAATAGAAAATTTTAGAATGAGCAGAAAGAATAAGAAAAATTTAGTTCTTGAAAATATAAAGTTGTTAACTGCCGGAGCAAAAGGAGTGGCAATTGGGAAAACAGAAGATGGTAAAACAGTATTGGTTTCGGGGGCGATTCCTGGAGATATTGTGAATGTAAGAGTGAAAAAAGCCAAATCCAAATATTATGAGGGCGAGGCAGTAGACGTTTTGGAAAAGTCTCCCTTCAGAACGGAGCCAAGATGTGTTCACTTTGGAACTTGTGGTGGATGTAAATGGCAAAATATGAGCTATGAAAAGCAGCTTGATTTCAAACAGGAAGAAGTGTATAACAATATCAAAAGAATTGGAGGTATTGAAGATTTTGAAACTATGCCTATCCTGGGTTCGGAAGCACAGTATTTTTATAGAAATAAAATGGAGTTTTCTTTCTCCAATGCAAGATGGCTTACTCAATATGAGATCAGTTCTGAAGAGAACTTCGGAAGTAAAGACGCGCTAGGATTCCATATTCCGGGAATGTGGAGTAAGATCTTAGACCTTAAAGAATGTTTCCTGCAAGAAGACCCTTCAAACGCGATCAGACTGGCAGTGAAAGAATATGCTGTTGAAAACGGTTTGGATTTCTTTGATGTTAAAAATCATGAAGGTTTTCTGAGAACCTTAATGATGAGACAAAACTCTAAAGGAGAATGGATGGTATTATTCCAGCTGTTCAGAGAAGAAAAAGAAAATAGAGAGAAGCTTTTTGCGTTCATATTAGAAAAGTTTCCACAAATTAAAACATTGGTGTATGCTATTAATCCGAAAGCCAATGATTCTATCTATGATCTGGATATCAATGTGTATTTTGGTGAAGGGTATTTAATGGAGGAAATGGACGGGCTGAAGTTTAAAATCGGGCCTAAATCATTCTTCCAGACCAACTACAAACAAGCTTTGGAATTATATAGAAAAACACTGGAATTTGCAGACCTGAAAGGGGATGAAGTAGTGTATGACTTATATACCGGAACAGGAACAATTGCTCAATATGTGGCAAGAAATGCAAAACAGGTAATTGGAATAGAGTCTGTTCAGGAAGCTATTGATGCAGCAATTGAACATGCTGAACTTAATGGTCTTACCAATACAACTTTCTATTGTGGAGATATGAAGAATGTCTTTAATGATGAATTTATGGAAAACCATCCAAAAGCAGACGTACTGATTACCGATCCGCCAAGAGATGGGATGCATCAGAAAGTTGTTGAGCAGATATTGAAATTAGCTCCGGAAAAAGTAGTGTATGTAAGCTGTAACTCAGCAACACAGGCCAGAGATCTTGCGTTGATGAAAGAGCAGTATACTGTAGAGAAAATATTACCGGTAGATATGTTCCCACAAACTCATCACGTTGAAAATATTGCTTTACTGATTAAAAAATAATTTAATTAAATTTGAGTTTAAATCTTATTATGAAGTATTTTAAATTTCTCATAATGCTCTGCTTGGTGGGAATGTTCTATTCCTGCGGAAGTGATGATGATATCTGTGAAAGCGGAGAAGGAACTCCAAGAATGAAAGTTGCCTTCAAATCAGCAGAATCCGGTAAAGAAAGAGCGCTTGATTCATTATCTGTAGCTGTAGATTATGGTTCTGGAAAAGTAGATTTGGGATGGCAGAAAAATATAGACTCAAGACTTATTCCTTTAAGAGTAGATGACTCGCCTTATACAGAAATTTATTTTAAAACCTCTACTAAAAGCAAGGAATCAAAAGTAAGAGTTAAATATACTACCAAGGCAACCTATGTATCTCCCGGATGTGGTGCTAAAAAAACATATGAGAATGTAAGCTCAGAATTAATAACTGCTGATCCCGTTAAAAGCGTGGAAAACGGACAAAATCAAATATTGAATGAAGACAAGACTAATCTTTACCTTGTTTTGTAGCCTCTTTGGAGTGCTGATTGGAGCTCAGGAGGGAAAAAAAGAAGAAGAAAAAAAGACACATTGGAAATATCAACCGAATTTTATGGTGGGGTTTGATGCTTTGAATGCCGGAGTTGGATTTTTTTCAGACAGAAAGCTATATCAGGGATTTGTTTCCTCAAAAATTAATGAAAATGTTCATGCCATTGCTGAAGCCGGTTTTGAAAAAAATATATATCAGAAAAACGGTTATGATGCTAAAGCAAATGGACCGTTTATTAAACTTGGTGCATTTTATATGTTGGCTAAGGACAGAGAAAATGAATTCAATGGATTTTATGCAGGTGGAAAAATAGCCGGATCATTTTATAACCAGGAATATATGGCCATCCCTGTCAGGGGATATGGAGGAAGCAATTCTTCAGTAGCTTTTCCTGCCTCATCACAGTCTTCTTTCTGGCTGGAGGGTACTTTGGGAGGAAGAGTACAGTTATTCGATTCAAATTTCTATATAGATGTAAATTTACAGCCTCGTTATTTAGCATATACTTCCAAACAGGATGATATTTCTCCAATGATAATTCCTGGATTCGGAAAAAGCTCTTCAAAATTCAATATGGGATTTGCATGGAATATTGCTTATAAATTTTAGCAGGTATTTATTAAAAAATTCGTTTTATCATATCAATAAGCCTTGGGAAACTTCCCAAGGCTTATTTGTTTTATAGGTTCATCATTAAAGAAATAATAGCATTTATAAGGGGTTATTCACGAGAAATATAAAGAGAAAGTGGTTTCAGAACGGACCTTAAATTCTAAAATACAATCGTAAATATTATAAGGATTCATCGTGAAAAATATTTATTATAGATGATGTCCTAGATTACATCATAAAAAAAATGATATTGATAATAATAATATAAATGCTTCCTAAACGTTAAAAGTAAAAGAGAGTATTGTTGTAAAATATAATAATATTTCATGAAATGAAATATTCATTAAAAATTAATAATATAGCTAAAATGTGGTGGATTTATATTATTTTGTTTGGTTTTTTATTTTCAATCATATAGAGTAATATTGTTTTGTATTTTCAAAAAAAACATTTTAATGAATATATTATAATGAAAAAATGATTAGATTTGTGTAAATATTAAAATATTAGCTTATGGAATAAAATTATTTTTTTTACTACAGATCTTCTGTAAAGTGTGAGGTTTCAGAATTATGAACTGGCCTCATGAAATTGGAAATACTATAATTCTTAATTATCGTTATCATTATTAAATTTTAAAAAATATGAGTGGACTTTTACTCTGTAAAATGAGCCGGCCTTTTAAGGTGCTCATTGCATTGCTCTGTATGGTCATAGGATTGTCCATACAGGCACAAACCATTACAATTGGTACCGGAACGTCAACCCAGAAGTATCCTTTAGGGGCTAGCTGGGGGTTTGAGCGATCTGCGTCTATTTACACGGCCGCTGAAATTGGAACCGCTGGAAGTATTTTGTCCCTTGGATGGAATTCTACCGGAACTTCAAATATTGGTATGCCGGTGAAAATTTATATAAAACCAGTAGGAACTACAACAACCCTTACAGCACAAAGCTGGAATACTCTAACTACTGGAGCTACTTTATTATATAGTGGATCAGTAGGACTTATTCCACCAGGATGGTATACTATTCCTTTACAGTTGCCTTATACTTATAATGGAATAGATAACCTAATGGTTCTTGTTGAGACTAATTATGGTGGTTCCGGATCATTTGCTACAGGAGCGAAACTTACTTATTCTAATGTTCCATCCGGACATATGTATATTGAGAAGGATAGTACGCCTCCTACCACCCAAACAGGAACAGTTACGGCTAACAGACCTAATATCCAGATGACTTTTGGTACACCTCCGGCATGTCTGCCTATGCCTCCTGGAGGAACTTTAAGTACAGGAACCGTTAATGCAACAGATGCCCAAATTAACTGGACTGCGTATGTACCGGCTCCTGCACAAGGTTATGATATATTTTATAACACAACGAATGTCCCGCCAGTAGCAGGATCTGTACCTAATTTAACAGTTCCGCCAGGAGCTCCTACAGCTAATATTGGCCCTTTAACCCCATCAACAACATATTATGTTTGGGTAAGAGCCAGATGTAGTGCAACTGAGCAAAGTACATGGTCTACATCATTAGCCTTTGCTACGCCAGCAACATGTCCGGCGATGCCTACTTCCGGAACAATTACAACGGGAACAATCACACCTACAACTGCAGTGATTAACTGGACTTCATTTGGTTATACGCCAGCAGAAGGATATGATATCTATTATAATACAACAGGGGCGGCTCCAAATGGAACTACATTACCAATGAAAAATGTGCCATCTGGAACATCAACAACAATAAGCCCTTTACTTCCAGATACCACTTACTATGTATGGGTAAGAGCGAGATGTAGTGCTACAGATCAAAGTACATGGAATATTTATCCAAAATCATTCGTAACACCACCTACATGTGTGCCGGTTCCGTCAGGTGGAGGCTCATTAACAGTAGGAGCAATGACATCTAACAGTGCTAGTGTTAGCTGGCAACCGTCACCTTCTGCACCAGCAGGTGGATATGAAATTTATTTCAGCACTTCCAGTACTCCACCAACAGCTACTACCACAGGATTTGTTGTGTCAGGAACAACGGGTAATTTATCCCCATTAGTACCAGGAACTACCTATTACTGGTGGGTAAGAGCAATTTGTACCCCTACAGATAAAAGTGCATGGGTTGAAGGACCTCAATTTCAACTAGGACAAATAGGATTTGGAACTAGTACAAGTACCGAAATGCCTGTAAATTCAAACTGGGGATACAATTATTCTCAGCAAATTTATAAAGCTTCGGAAGTATCAGCAGCTGTAGGGACAGCTAAATTTATTACTGAACTTCAATTCTATGTAGAAAAACCTGCTCCTGATCAGACTAAATACAATGAATGGGTGGTTTACATGGGGAATACAACACAGAATAATTTTACATCCACTTCAAACTGGGTACCATTCTCTTCATTGAAACAGGTTTGGTCAGGGACTTTACCAACAATGACAGCTGGAACTTGGGTTACTATACCATTGACAAGTCCTTTACTTTGGGATGGAACAAGTAATATTGTGGTTGGTGTAGATGAAAATGTACCAGGCTATTCATCAACTCCATATGCTACTTGGAAAGCTTTTGCCGGAGGAACTCCTGAAAGAGGATTACAGTATAGAAGTGATGGTACTAATCCTGATCCTGCTTCTCCACCATCAGGTACAAGACAGGCAAACATTCCTCAGATTATTCTTAAAGCTATAGAATTGGTAGCTTGTACAACAGCACCTCCTACTAATATTAAAGTAAACAGTATTACAGCGAGTACGGCTATTGTTTCTTGGACACCTGCAATAGGAGCAACTTATAAATTACAATATAGACCATCTTCGGGAGGACCATGGAAAGTAATTGATATTACAACTCCATTAACAAGCAGCTGGCCATTGTATAATTTAACGGATGCAACTCAGTATGATGTTCAGATTGCAACAATTTGTAGTGGAACTCAGGGAGCATTTTCTCCTAGTACTCAGTTCACGACATTACCTCTTACTTATTGTGCTAATGTACCTCCTGCAGGTACTCCAAGTGGGTATATTGGTAAAGTAGTTGTTACGCCTACAAATGGCCCGTTAATGGTAAGCAATTCAGGGTATGATGGATATAAAGATTACTCTGCCGATCCTACAAGATTAGTTACATTGGTTAGAGGTACAACAGGTAATAAAATCAGTATTACTAAGTTCTGGCCTGGAAGTTCATCCAGCTATGGAGTAGGAGTATGGATTGACCTGAATAGAAATGGTATTTTTGAGGCAAGTGAAAGAGTAGTTAATGCTACCAGCAGTACTACAAACCCTGTAGGAACTGCAGCAGCCGGATTTACAATAGCACTCCCTCCTGATATTGCTACTTATGATGGTACTCTTCTTACCCGTATGCGTGTAGTAATGATGGATGGTACTGTTTCTTCTCCATGTTCATCATTTGGAACATATAATGAAGGAGAAGTAGAAGATTATGCAGTAAGATTAATTGATCAGCCAGCATGTACAACGAATCCTCCAACAAACATTACTGTTTCAAACATTACCGATATAAGTGCAACATTCTCATGGTTGGCGGCTACTGGTGCTACCTATCAGTTGAGATATAGAGAAGTTGGGACTGCTACTTGGACAACAATTAATACTATACCTGCACCAGGGAACGTTTATACTGTTCCTGCTACGTCTCCTTTAAAAGAGCAAACAAAATATGAAGTACAGGTATCAACGAAATGTACTACTACTTTCGGAGCTTGGTCAACTTCAGTGCTGTTTACAACATTACCATTACAGTATTGCCCTGTAACAGGTAGTGGAGATAATGACCACATTTCAAATGTTACGGTTATTTCTTCTAACGCAGGAGTGCCGCCTATGAGCAACACTACTGTTCAGAACTCTTATACTAGCTATACAACACCAGCTACCCTTATTACTTTAGATGCAGGATCTAGTGACAATAAAATTGTTGTTGCAAAAGGATGGACCGGATCAACAGGTAATGATGCTGTAGCAGTTTGGATTGACTTTGACAGAAACGGACAGTTTGATGCTACTGAAAGAATTCTTGGTTCTGCAGCCAGTACTACTACACCGGTTACTGCTCTGTTTAGTGTTCCTAGTACAGCTTATGTAGGACCATATACAACTACAATGAGAGTTGTATTGAAACGTTCATCAGGTACAACTATTCCTACGGCATGTGCCAATGCTATTGATGGAGAAGTTGAAGATTACGCTGTAAGAATCAGACCATGTAGTAATGTAGCTCCAAATGCACCTACCTTTAATACAATAACACATACAACAGCTGTTGTTAATTTGACTGGTGGCGCTAATACAGTAACCTATCTTGTACGTTACAGAGTAGCAGGTACTAGTACATGGACGCAAATATATGCTTCTGCAGTATTAGGAAACGTTCCGCTTACTCTTACAGGATTAAGCCCGGCAACAACTTATGAAGTTGAGGTAGCTGCGGTTTGTGGAGGTACAACAGGTACGGCTACAGCAATTAAAACATTTACAACGAGATGTGATCCTACGCCTCCAACAATTACAATAAGTAATATTACTGCTACAAGTGCATTGATTACTTGGAACCCGGTAGTAAATAGTGCAACTTATAAAATGAGATGGAGAAAAGTTGGTGCCACAACTTGGGAACCGGAGATTCCTCTTACTACTCCTAATACATATACATTGAATAATTTGGATTCATTTGTAACTTATGAGGTTCAGATTGCTAATCAATGTGCTGGAGAAACAACTTGGAATAATTATTCAAATTCTAAAGTATTTACAACGGTAAGAATATGTGAAATTGCCCCTCCGGGATTAACAATTACTCAGTTATTGCCTACATCTGCAGAGGTTACATGGGATCCATATCCAGGTGCAACATATCTTCTTAGATACAGAAAAGTAGGTATTCCAAGCTGGACTGAAGTTCCTATAGCGGTTAATACTATTATCCTGAATGGACTTGTAGAAATGACGAAGTATGAAATGCAGGTAGTCAATATCTGTAGCGGAAAACCAGGAAACTTTACTCCGCCTTACTACTTTACAACACCTACAGTAATTTACTGTAAGATGAAATCAGAAAATTCAGCGAGTGAGTATATTTCTAAAGTTTCGGTTATTCCTAATGGAAAACCAAAAATGGAAAATGAGTCAAAAGGATCAAGTTATACCGATTATACAGGAGTTCCTAAAACATTTATAGAGCTAATCCAGGGATCTACAGATAACGAGATTATCATCGAGAAGAAATGGTTAGGAAAAACTTATAACGAAGGAATTGCAGTTTGGATCGATTTCGATAGAAACGGGGAGTTTGATATTTATGAGAAAATATTTACTTCAGCTCCAAATACTACAACTCCGGTATCAGGCAAATTTAATGTGCCGGCAGATGCTTTTGTAAGTACAACAGATTACAAATATGTTGTAATGAGAGTGGCCATGGAAAGAGATGGTGTTCCTGTGAACTGTGTTAATGTTAAGAATGGAGAAGTTGAGGACTATACGGTAAGAATTTCTAAACCGGGAGTTCCTAATCCAATTAACCAGACAGATATCCTGATCTATCCTAACCCAGTAAGCTCAGTATTGTATGTGAAAAATATCAGCAAAAAAGCTAAATATAAAATTTACAATGCTGCAGGGCAAATCATAGTAGAAGGTATTTTATTAAATAACGAAATTAATGTAACCAAACTGATTAATGGAGTTTATGTAATAGATATTGACGACAATGGTAATACTGCTCAAAAGAAATTTATCAAAGAATAAATAATCTAAATTTTAAATAGAATAAGCCTTCAGAAATGAAGGCTTATTTTTTTGTTCAAATTTTGTTAAGTGTTAGCAGAATAAATCAACAAATGTTGAAATTTTAATTAAAATAAGCGTTAATTGTTTAATTTTTTCAATTAGTATGATGTTTTATTAGTGATTTGATATCTAATAGGTACTAGTGTGTTGTTTATTGTTAATAAAGTGAGTGGGTTTGTGAGATTATACAAAGTTTTGAAAAATATTATGAAGAAAATTTTTACTTCTTTCTTTTTCCTTGGCTTATTGGTAATGTTTCATGCCCAATGGACTTCCGTAACATTCAAAGGGAAAACAATTCGGGAAAGATCACAAGCCAAAAGCTTTTATTCTTTGGACATTTCACTGTTAAGGTTTCAACTAGAGAGAGCTCAGGAAACAGGGCACAGAATTGCAACAAACACTTACAGCTAATGTAGGAAATGCTAATTATGATATAGGGCATTTATTTGGAGATTCAGGAGGAGGAGGAATGGCTGGCTGTATTGGCTGTATTTGTTTAGATCCGGAGTCCTCAAATCCATCAACAGGAAATGGGAAAGGTTCAGGATATACATCTCCCTCCAATAGAATATCGCAGGGAGATACATTTGATATCGATTTTGTTGCTCATGAAATGGGACACCCATTAAGAGGAAATCATACTTTCATGTATCAATATCAAACACCTAATGTACAATTTGAACCAGGATCGGGAACTACCATTATGGGATATGCCGGTGTAGCCAACGGAAATGCTGCAGGAGCTGGTATTACCCCTTCTCCTGGAGGTACATTTGATATACAGCCCAATAGTGATGCCTATTTTCTAAGAAATAGTATTAATCAGGTTCAGACTGTTTTAGTGGCTAGAACGTGTGATATTGAAACAACGGTCACCAATACTCCTCCGGTAATTGGAGCTCTTCCAACTTATACTATTCCAAAGGGGACAGCCTTTGTTTTAACGGCTTCTGCTACAGATGCGGAAAACGATCCAATGACATATACCTGGGAACAGGCAGATGCCATGATTAGCGGTGGGCCTTCTATTGATAATATCAATTTAGGAAATACAATTTCTGGAGTATCGTTTAGATCCTTAATGCCTTCTACAATATAGAGTACAGGGAAATCCTGCATCGACTGATGTTTATGTTACCAGTATTCCGTATACATTGAATAATCTGCAGCCTTCTACCACCTACGAAGTACAGGTTGCCGCAAATTGAGGAAAAACACCGGGAATATTTACTCCTGTGTGGACATTTATTACAAGATGTGATCCTAGCCCACCAAGTGTTACAGTTGGTAATATTACGACCAATTCCGCAGTAGTTGCCTGGAACTTGGGGTGGTATTCCCGTAAATTGTCTGAAATTTAATAATGGGGAAGGAGAAGATTATTCTGTAAGGATATCAAGAAAATATAGTCCTAACCCTCTGAATCAGACAGATGTTCTCATCTATCCTAATCCGGTAAACTCAGTGTTATATGTGAAAAATATCAGCAAGAGAGCAAAATATAAGATTTATGATACAGCCGGACAGATTGCTGTAGAAGGTATAATATTGAATAATCAGCTTAATGTAAGCAGGCTTGTCAATGGTGTTTATATAATAGATATTGATGATAATGGAAACACGGCTCAAAAGAAGCTTATTAAGGAATGATATATATTGAAAAAGCCCTCATTTCTGAGGGCTTTTTTGTATTTAAGTCAGCTGAATTTCTAATGATTTTTTATTCAATAGCAAAGATCACCTTTTCAGTCTGTTCCTTTAGCTCTTCCAGATTTGTATTATTATAAATGATACAGTCTGCCATTTTTATTTTATCCTTTTCAGGCATTTGTTTTTCCATAACAGCTTCTACCTCACGGTAGGTTTTATTATCCCTGTCCATTACCCTTTTGATCCGGATATTATCCTCTGCAGTTACCAAGAGAGACTTATAGCATTGTCTGTTAAGTCTTAATTCAAATAATAATGCAGTTTCTTTAAAAACAAGATATTTGGTTTGTTGCTTTACCCATTGCTCAAAATCAATACGTACGGCAGGATGAATGATCTCATTTAACTGAAGAAGAAGATCATTATTGTTGAAAACCTTAGCTGCTACAAACTTTCTGTCGTATAGGCCATTTGCATCATAAGACTCTTCACCCAGAAGTTCTTTGATCTTAATTTTCAACTCTTCATTGTCATTAACAATATCCTTCGCCCGGTCATCAGAATAATAAACCGGAAAACCGAATTCTTCAATAAATTTAGCAACTGTAGTTTTTCCTGAACCAATTCCCCCGGTTAGCCCAATAATCTTGGGTGCGGGTGGCTCGGCCTGTTGGCCCTCTGAATGTAATTCCTCCATAATTAAATATTAATACCCAAAAACATCATTAAAACTGAACGTTTCGTCAAGTCTTACTCCTTTTTCAGTCATTTTAAGGCTAGCGAGCTCATTGTGAGCATCATGTTCAAAGAATAATAAGTACTCATTATCCACACACTGTTTAAGGAATTTTCCCTTTTCTTCCAGTGTTAAAAGTGGTCTTGTATCATATCCCATCACATATACCTGATTGATGTGGCCAGCAGTAGGGATAAGGTCTGCTGCAAAGACAACCGTCTTTTCCTGATACTGAATCACCGGAAGCATCTGTTTTTCCGTATGTCCGTCTACAAAGATGACATCCATTTTCAGATCCGGAGCAAAACCATAATTTCCTGTAGTTGGAAGCGGCAAAAAGTTGAGCTGCCCACTTTCCTGCATAGGCATAATGTTTTCCTTCAGGAAGCTTGCTTTTTCTCTTGCGTTGGGTTCTGTTGCCCATTGCCAGTGGTTTTCATTTGTCCAGAATTGAGCATTCTTAAAAGCAGGTCTGTATCCTGTTCTGTCATCATTCCATTCTATAGCGCCACCACAGTGGTCAAAGTGAAGGTGAGTAAGGAACACATCGGTGATATCTTCCTTCACAAAACCATATTTTTTTAAATTTTTATCTAAAGTATCATCTCCCCAAAGCGAATAATGCCCGAAGAATTTATCATCCTGTTTGTTGCCCAGACCGCAGTCTACAAGGATAAGTTTTTTTCCATCCTCTATAAGCAGGGAACGGGTTCCCAGTTCAATTAAGTTTTTTTCGTCTGCCGGATTGGTTTTTTCCCACAAACTCTTTGGGACGACACCAAACATAGCACCGCCGTCCAGTTTAAATTTTCCACATTGTATTGGATATAACTTCATATATATTTTGATTTATTTCTTTATTAATTTCATTTTCTCAGCAATTTTCTGAGCTTGTGCATCTGATTGCTCCAGATGAGAAATGATATTGTTAAAATCATTCTCCTTTCTGTTCTGAGACAGTTTTTGCTTGATAAATATTTCCGTTGGAATCACTTTGATCCCAAAAGCACCTTTCATTTCCTTTTCCACAAACTCTCTTCCCATATCTTTTACCATCATGGGACATTGCTGAAAATTTTCATATTTTGAGGTTAATTTCTCCAGATGAGTATACAGCTCATCCTGATTCATCAGCTCTACTTTTCCATAGATCTGTACCGCTTCATAGTTCCAGGTAGAAACATTGATGTGGTCATACCAGCTGCTGGAAATATAAGTATGAGCTCCCAAAAAGTCACATAACACTTCATCACCATTTTTCAGGATTTTGGCCTGTGGATTAGCTCTGGAAATATGAGTTTCAATATAAGGATTTTCCGGATCACTTTCATTCAGCATCATCATGGAATGTGTGGCACGGATTTTATCAACAGAAGAAATGAGTAATGCAAAGGAATTTTCTTTGATAATCTCTCTCATCACTTCCAGATCTTCACTTCTGTACAATTTAGGAACAAACATAAATTAGCAACTCTCTTTATAATATTAAACTCAAAGCATTTAACCAAAATATTGAACCTTCACTAAAAAAGTTCTCCTGGATTTCTTGGCCTTGAAATATTTAAATGCTGATAAGCTTTATCAGTAACCTCTCTACCTCTCGGAGTTCTGATAATAAACCCTTCCTGAATCAAAAACGGTTCATAAACCTCTTCCAGAGTCTCCGGATTTTCTCCTATAGATGTAGCCAAAGCAGAAATTCCTACGGGTTTTCCCTTAAAATTTTCAATCATGACGCGCATGATCTTATTATCCATTTCATCCAATCCAAACTCATCTACATTAAGAGAATCCAAGGCATATTTGGTAATCTTGATCTCAATTTCTCCATTTCCTTTAATCTCAGCAAAATCACGTACCCTTCTCAGTAATGCATTTGCAATTCTTGGAGTTCCACGGCTTCTCCTGGCAATTTCAATCGCAGCATCTTCATAAATCACTACTCCTAAAACTCTGGCGCTTCTTTGAATAATGGTTGATAAAAGTTCAATAGAGTAGTACTCCAGTCTGCTTTGAATTCCGAATCTGGCAAGCATCGGTTTGGTAAGCATACCGCTTCTGGTAGTTGCGCCCACTAACGTAAAAGGATTCAGCCCAATTTGTACACTTCTTGCGTTAGGTCCTGTTTCCAGCATGATATCAATCTTATAATCTTCCATTGCTGAATACAGGTATTCTTCCACAACAGGAGACAAACGGTGAATTTCATCAATGAAAAGTACGTCATTTTCTTCCAGATTGGTTAATAAACCAGCTAAACTTCCCGGTTTATCCAATACAGGACCGGAAGTAATCTTACAGTTTACTCCAAGTTCATTGGCAATAATATTGGCTAAAGTTGTTTTCCCTAAACCTGGAGGACCATGCAAAAGGACATGATCAAGGGCACCACCACGTCTTTTGGCGGCTGTCACAAAAACCTCAAGATTTTCCAGCGTCTTTCTCTGTCCCGCAAAATCTTTAAAGCTTTGGGGACGAATTTGTTCTTCCTGCATCAACTCCTCCCGGGAGTAGTTTTCCTTATCTGGATGTAAAAAATCTGGCATTAATTCATTTCATTTACCTCAAAGATAGCAAATTTAGACTAAGATTGAAATGAAGATTGAGAAAAGGTGGATTTGAAACAGAGATTACTTTGAAAGCTGAGGTTTAGACTGAGATTAAGAACAAAATTGAGATATTTTAAGTATTTTTGAGAGGAAAATTAAAATTTGAATGATTTGATTTTGAGCATATCCTTTACTTGATTGGAATCGCAGACAGAAATCATTCACTTTCTAACCTTTAACCTAAATAAATGAAATTAATAGGCCCATTTAAGCAGGTTGTAACACTTGCCAATCTTCCGTTAAGAGGAAAACTTACTGATGAGCAGTTAGAAATTATTGTTGATGGAGGAATACTAATTGAAAATAATACCATTCAGAGAACTGGTGATTTTGAAACTTTAAAAAATGAAAACCCAACAATAGAAATAGAAACCATTGAAGGAGAACAGGTAGTTCTTCCTGCTTTTGTAGATTCACATACCCATATTTGCTTTGGGGGAAACCGTGCTAACGATTTCGCTATGCGTAATGCAGGAAAGACATATCTGGAAATTGCTGAAAGTGGTGGTGGAATCTGGAGTTCAGTACAGCACACAAGAAATGCTTCAGAAGAAGAATTATTGAAAACATTGTTGGAAAGAATCAATTTCCTTGTAAAACTTGGAATTACAACCATTGAAGTAAAAAGCGGCTATGGATTAGATGTGGAAAACGAACTGAAAATGCTTCGTATTATCAAAAAAGCTCAGGAATCCACAAAGGCAACTTTAGTTCCTACCTGTCTTTCCGCTCACTTAAAGCCAAGAGATTTTGAAGGCAGTAATCCGGAATACCTGAATTATATTCTTACTGAAATTCTTCCGAAAGTAAAAGAAGAGAACCTGGCAAAGCGTGTAGATATTTTTATTGAGAAATCAGCCTTCCAGCCTGAAGAAAGTAAAGAGTTTTTGCTTAAAACTAAAGATTTAGGTTTTGAAATAACCGTTCATGCAGACCAGTTTACACCTGGAAGCTCAAGAATTGCAGTAGAAGTGGGAGCTAAATCAGCAGACCATTTGGAGGCAACCATTGATGAAGATATAGACTTCCTTGCACAATCCAATACTGTAGCAACAGCGCTTCCGGGAGCAAGTTTAGGATTGGGTGAAAAATTTACACCTGCAAGAAAATTATTGGATGCAGGCGCTATTGTAGCCATCGCAAGTGACTGGAATCCGGGATCAGCACCTATGGGGAATTTAATTACTCAGGCTTCGATTTTAGCTACATTCCAAAAGTTAACAACCGCTGAGGTATTAGCTGGAATGACTTATCGTGCAGCCTATGCACTTAACTTAGAAGACAGAGGAAAGCTTGAAGCAGGAAAGAAAGCCGATTTTGTGACTTTTAAAACCAATAATTTCCAGAATGTTTTATATAATCAGGGAAGCCTGAAGGCTGAACACGTTTATATTGATGGAAAACAGGTTGATTAAAACATAAAGCTTATCAAAATGGAAGGAAAGCAATTGGAAGAAAAGCTTGATTATAGAGGTTTTTGGAATTGGTTTTTAACAAAGGAACAAGATTTCTATAAAATTGTTGAACAAGGTGACCAGGATGCTATCGAAAAAGACTTTTTTGATGAGATTGGTCCAAGGCTTAACCAAATCAATAAAGGTTATTATTTTCTGACCGGAATGAGTGATGATTCCATCGCAGAATTAATTCTTACAGCAGACGGAGAAATTAGTAATATTGTTTTTATTGAAGAACTTATTGCGGCAGCTCCTCAATTGGATCATTGGAAATTTACTTCTTTAAAACCAGCTCAGGATATAGAAAAAGTAAATGTTACAATGGGCGAATACCAATTTACAAAAGAGAATATTTTTTTCTATTCCAATGAACAGGAAGAATATCCTGATGAGATTGACCTGGTTTTTGTGTACGATGGTAATGTTGAAAATAAAGATGCTGTCACTACAGGAATCTGTATTTTCTTAGATAGTTTTTTAGGAGAATTGAATTTCGCCACGCAGATTGATACTTTTACTGTAGTGGGAAGAGATCAGGCTCAAAAAGAGCTTGTTCCTATTGAAAAGCTGAAAGATTTCCTTTTGTGGAGGGAAAGAGAATTTACAGAAAAGTATAAAAGTGTAAAGAGAGCTGATATGGAAGAACAGTTTTCAATTCTCAGAGCTTCTTTGAACAATGAAAAGCCTCTTATCGCCTGTATGAATCTTCCTCTACTGAATTATGATGCAAAAGCTTCCTATCCATGGATCTCAGTGCTGAAATTTCATTATAACGGAGAGAACAATGATGGTCTTCCTGAAAAAGAAGACTTTGAAAAACTAGGTGAGATTGAAGATAGAGCTATTGAAGATCTGAAAGAGAAAGGATATCTGTATATAGGCCGTGAAACAGCAGATAACATCAAAGAAAGCTATTTTGCAGGGAAAGACTTCAGAGAGATCTCTAAAGTTTTTAAAACCATAAAAGATAATCATCCTGAATACAACACCTCATTCAGAATCTTTAAAGATAAATACTGGCAGTATTTTAAGTATTACAACAATGCTGTTTAAAAAATAGAAAATGTGGATAAGAATAAAGTTATCCACATTTTTTATGAATGAATATCCATCCGCTTAGAAAGAATCAATGAAATTGATTCCATCTTTGCTCCTAAAATCATAGATATAAAAGCTAGAAACTTTGCGTTTTAAAAAAATCATAATGTTTTCAATCATCTGTGTAATCAGCGAAATCTGCGGGAAAATTTACCATTTTTTAAAGTAAAAACATTTCCAATAATAAACTTGAATTGGAGGAAGTCAAAATCATAAAGTCCTTCATATTTTTCATATTCTCTATAAGTTTTCTTATCTTGCGCTTCAATTAGCGTTGATTTTTAGATCAATAACGCATTTTTCTATAGTTCTTAAGTGCACCGGAGAATCCGGAAAACCTGGATATTTTCTTTTTTCTCAGTACTTTTTTACAGCTATATCCCGTACCAGGAAGACTTGTCAATACTATAAACGAAAATATAAAAGATGAATTTTCAAAATGTTAGATCTACTTTTAACAAAGGGGTCACTATTCCGAGTTTGATATTTATTATAGGTACCTGTTTTCTCTCAGCAGTGTATCCCAAACCGACTGAAAATATCCTGAATGAGATTAAACAATTCATATTTATCAATTTAAATTGGGTATATGTATGGTCTGTAACGCTGTTTGTTATTTTCCTGGTATATCTGCTGTTCAGTAAATATGCCAATATAAAGCTGGGTGCTAATGACAGTAAACCTGAATATTCTTTTTTCTCCTGGATTTCTATGCTCTTTGCGGCAGGAATGGGGATTGGATTGATTTATTTCAGCGTAGCAGAACCTATGCAGCATTATTCCTCAGAAGTTTTTGCAGATAATCATTATGTAAGTCGGGCAAAGCAGGCGCAGCTCTATACCTTTTTCCATTGGGGAATTCACGCGTGGGCTATTTATGGAGTAGTGGGGCTGTCTTTGTCTTATTTTGCCTACCGTTACAGGCTGCCACTTTCTTTAAGAAGCTGCTTTTATCCATTGTTAAAGAATAAAATCAATGGGAGATGGGGAAATGCCATCGATGTTTTTGCACTTTGCTGTACGTTCTTTGGGATCACAACAACTTTAGGTTTTGGAGTGGTACAGATTAGTTCCGGACTGAATATTCTCCATATTACGCCCGAAAATAGCTTTACCTATCAGATCATCATTGTAGTTACTTTGGTTGCTCTTTCTGTTATATCTGCCATTTCCGGAGTGGGGAAAGGAGTGAAAATTTTAAGTAATATCAATGTCATCAGTGTAATTGGTCTTTTACTTTTTGTTTTGATATTGGGACCAACAGTTTATTTGATTGGAAGTTTTACAGAAGGACTGGGAAATTATATCAACAATTTTTTTAACCTTACTTTCAATACCCATGTCTATGAGAAAAATGCTTTACCATGGTTTTATGACTGGACGATTTTATATTGGGCATGGTGGATCTCATGGTCTCCTTATGTAGGATTGTTTATTGCAAGAATATCAAAAGGAAGAACTATTAAAGAATTTATCTTAGCGGTTTTAATACTTCCAACACTGTTCAACTTTATCTGGATGTCCGTATTTGGAAACAGTGCGATCTGGTTTGATTTAAATATTGCCAACGGGCAGTTAAGTCAGTTTGCATCAGATCCGGATGCTTTAATGTTCCGTTTCCTGGATTATCTGCCTTTATCCGAATTTACTGGATTCTTTGTTATTTTGATTATCCTGATATTTTTTGTGACTTCAGCAGATTCAGGGATTTTTGTGATGAACAGCATTGCTACTAAAAATGCGAGCAAATCTCCCAAATGGCAAATTGTTTTCTGGGGTGTTTTACTTGCTGTCCTTTCTCTTCTATTGTTAAACGTAGGTGGTTTGAAGGCGCTTCAAAGTATGACTCTAATTACAGCGTTGCCGTTTTCTATCGTAGTGATCCTGTTTATTGTAAGTTTGATGAAAGGATTATCCATTGATCAGAAATATTATGAGAGGAGCTTTTCAGAATCTACAGTGCCGTGGTCGGGTGAATTCTGGAAAGAACGCTTAAAAAATATCGTTTCTTTTAAAGATAATGCCTCTGTAGACCGTTTTATCAAGGTGAAGGCAAAAGAAGCCTTTACGGATCTCCAGCAGGAATTTGCAGCTAACGGAATTGAAGCCAAAATCAATCATCATGAAAATTCTGTCAGAATAGAAATAGAAATTCATCAGGGAGTTGTTAATAACTTTGTATATGGTGTGGAGAATAAAATAAAAACAGTTTCTGAATATATCATCAATGAAGAAAACCTTCCGGATCTGAATGATAATAAAATCCATTATCCAAGATCCTATTTCGGGGATGGAAGAGAAGGATATGATGTGCAGTATTTTACCAAAAATGAGTTAATCTCCGACGTTCTGAAACATTACGAACGCTTTTTGGAAATTATTTCTGAAGAACAAAATGAAATGTTTATCAGCAGCAATGCGAATGAAAATAAAGCCTAAAAAAGGACTATTATCTGGAACAGTTCAAAACGTAAAGCGGATAGTTAGCCATCGAATTATTATTCCTTTCGTCACAAAAAGAATATCTACTAAATATTATATCAAAATAAATTAGTGAATTCGTAGTAAAAAATAAGTGTTTTTTATAAACGCGAAGTTCTATTTTTATACTGTGGTATTTTTAGGGAGCAAAGAAGTGAATCAATGAAATTGATTCTTACGAAGCGTTTGTATTACCATAAAGCTTCATCAGCAACGAAGTCGAGATTATTAGCTTCCTTAAGATATAAGCATTTTATAATAAATCTTTGCGTTAAAAAAAATGAAAATGTAATTTAAAAAGAGTAAATTATAAGATTATTTTTCTCTTCAGATGGGCTGTTTTTTTATATAGCTCCCATGTTTTGTAACTGATCCTAAATTCTTTGTAGAATGTATAAAAGGAGTTTTTTTATCTAAACAATATTAATTAGCTTTACTGGATAGAATGATGTGACTAAAATTGAATTTTAAAGGATTATGTTTCAAAATATTTGGCAGGGTAGATTAGATGGGGAAGAGCTTCTTTTCCACAGGCTATTTCAGAGAGTACAAGAAGAACAGAATTACGACAATATTTTACCGAATGATTTCGTTTTGCATGGCTTTGCCGTGGACGAAGGAGTCAGAAGGAATAAAGGCCGTCAGGGCGCTAAGGATGCTCCCGATGTGATACGGAAGAATATGTCTAATTTTCCTGTGATTCTTCCTGATTTCTCTATGCTGGATTTTGGAAACGTCACCTGTGAGGATGGTAATCTGGAGAATACTCAGAATAACCTGGCGAAGAATGTTTCAAAAGTTCTTTTAAAGGGCGGAAAATCTCTTGTTTTGGGAGGAGGGCATGAAGTGACCTATGCTCATTATTTAGGCATTAAAACAGCCTTTCCGGAACAAAAAATAGGAATTATCAATATAGATGCCCACTTTGATAACAGACAGCCGGAAAAAGGAATAGGGCCAAGCTCAGGAACAGGGTTCTGGCAAATTGCTCAGGAAGGGCCTATCAATTCACTGCACATCGGGATTCAGAGAAATTCCAATACCTTAAAACTTTTTGATACCGCCCATCAATATGGAATGAAATATATCCTTTCTGATGAATTGTTCTTTGAAAATCTTCCATCTGTCTATCAGCGTATTGATGACCTGCTGGAGAATGTAGATTTTGCCTATCTCACTATTTGTATGGATGTTTTTAACGCATCTATCGCTCCGGGGGTTTCAGCTTCAGCATATAATGGTATCTTTGCAGATGCAACCTTTATGCATTTTTACAGGCATATCTTAAAAAACAAAAAACTGGTTGCACTGGACGTAGCAGAAGTTAACCCGTCGTTCGATATTCAGGACAGAACGGCAAGACTGGCAGCTTGTCTGGTGAATGAATGGCTAATGATTTAAGATAAAGCTATATTCTTCCGATAGAGAAAATCATTCTTTTATTGACCCTTAAGGAATAGAATTTGCTGACCTTATCGTGCTTTTAAAATAAAAGCGCTCATAAATTCATTAGCTGAATTTAAAACAGAAATTATATTATGGAACAATTAATTGAAAACAAGCTTATTAAAGCAGACGAAGTGTTTTCAGTGTGGCGAAAAGTGCCGTTTGAAGAAAAGCAGAAGTTAATCGCAAAAGCCGCAGAAATATTAAAGAATAATTCAGAGAAATTTGGAAGGATCATTACTACTGAAATGAATAAGCCCATTTCGGAATCTATTGCTGAGGTGGAGAAATGTGCTTTAATGATGAATTATTATGCTGATGCTGAAAATATCTTAAAGCCTGAAAAAATACAATCCGAATTTACTTATTCTGAAGTTCATTACGCTCCAAAAGGAGTAATCTTAGGAGTAATGCCCTGGAATTTCCCTTTCTGGCAAGTGTTGAGGTTTGCAGTTCCTGCAATATTGGCAGGTAATACGGTGGTTTTAAAACATGCCTCAATTTGTTTCGGAAGTGGAAATGCTATTGAAGAAGTTCTTTTGGAAGCAGGCTTCCCGGAAGGAGTGTTCCAGAATCTTGAAGTAGGCCACAAAGCTGTAAAAGAAATTCTTGAGCATGATGCTGTAAAAGGAGTAAGCCTTACAGGAAGTGGAAAAGCAGGAGGAGAAGTGGCTTCTATCGCTGGATTGAATATCAAAAAATCTTTGCTTGAGCTTGGAGGTAGTGATGCATTTATCATTTTTGAAGATGGAGACCTTGAAGAAGCAGCAAAAGCCGGAGCAAAATCAAGACTTCAAAACTGTGGACAAACCTGTACAGCAGCGAAAAGATTTATTATTGACGAAAAAATCGAGGAACAGTTTTTACCCATCTTCATCGAAGAATATAAAAAATACGAAATCGGAGACCCTTTCAATAAAGAAACAAAGTTAGCAGGAATGGCAAGACCAGATCTGGCTGATGAATTGGAAGCTCAGTTCAACAGAGCGTTGGAAAATGGAGCGGAAATCATTCTTCCTTTGGAAAGGGTTTCAGACAATGAGTTTAAACCTGGTTTAATCAGGGTTCAGAAAGGTAATCCAATTTTAAAAGAGGAGCTTTTTGGTCCTCTTGGAATGGTGATGGTTGCTAAAACTGCAGAAGAAGCATTACAAATTGCTAATGATATCCCTTTCGGACTTTCAAACTCAGTCTGGACTCAAGATAAAGACCGTCAGTTATTCTTTATTGAAAACCTTGAATCAGGAACGGTTAATATCAACAGAATGACAAGTTCTGATCCGCGTTTTCCATTTGGTGGTTCTAAGGCTTCAGGATATGGAACAGAGCTGTCTTTACATGCTTTAAAAGAGTTTGTAACCGCAAAAACCATTATAGGGAATTAAATTCTCTCAATGTTATTCTGAGGAACCTCTGAGATTCTTCACTTCACTAAGTTTCATTAAGAATAGCATACTGCCTTTATTAGATATATCGAGTTAACTCTTTATGCATTATAATAAATAAAAACTCCCGGAAATTGATTTCCGGGAGTTTTTTATGCTTTGACAAAAAGTAATTTTGCTTATTGCTTATACTGTGGTTAATCTCAACGTATTAGTCTTACCACCTTCGTATGATGGTGTTGCGTTGATATTGATTACGAAATCGCCTGTTTCGATATACCCGTAGTTATGTGTTAACATATTTACCTGGATAATCGTTTCATCAGTAGACTTCTTCATATCGTAATAATAAGCGTGAACACCCCAAAGAAGGTTCAGCATTGTAATTACTCTTCTGTTACCACTGTATACAATGATGTGAGAATTTGGTCTGTGTGCTGCAAGCTGGAAAGCTGTATATCCTGAATGTGTCAACGTAACAATAGCAGAAACATTAGTAGTTTTTGCAATTCTTACCGCTGCAAGACATACCCTGTTTGTAATGAATCTCTCATCGATACAGTTATAGTCCTTTTCAATAGGTTCGTTCTTGTGCTGGTAGAAATGAGTGGTTTCAATGTTTTTCACAATTTTAGCCATATTTTCTACTACCTGTACCGGGTATCTACCTACAGAAGTTTCTCCTGAAAGCATTACCGCGTCAGCACCATCCAATACAGAGTTCGCAACGTCATTTACTTCCGCTCTGGTTGGCGTTAAGCTGTTGATCATTGTTTCCATCATCTGAGTAGCAATGATTACTGGTTTAGAGTAGAATCTTGCTTTCTCTACCAGGTTTTTCTGGATCGCAGGAACTTCTTCCATTGGAACTTCAACACCTAGATCACCACGGGCAACCATTAGTCCGTCACATTCCAATAAGATTTCTTCAATATTTTTAACTCCTTCTGGTTTTTCAATCTTCGCAATAATCGGAGTTTTGAATTTACCATTTGGATGTTTTGCAATTAATTCTTTCAGGTCAATAATATCCTGTGCATGACGTACGAAAGAAAGTGCAATCCAGTCTACCTCCATATCAAGCATGAAATTAGCATCCTGAATATCCTTCTCTGTTAATGCAGGAAGAGATACCTGAGTATTAGGAAGGTTAACTCCTTTCTTTGAACTTAGAGGTCCCCCTTGAATGGTTTTAGCCTTTACAGTGTCCACTTCATTAGTCTCAGTAACCTCTAATACAAGCTTACCATCGTCAATAAGGATTCTTTCACCTACTTTTACGTCTTGTGGAAACTGTTGGTAAGTCATGTAAACCTTGGTAGAATCTCCCTCCATCTTTTCATTCGTGAAGGTAAGAATGTCTCCTGGATTCAGGTAAGATCCTTCTTTTACGACACCTACTCTTAGTTTAGGACCCTGAAGGTCTCCTAAAATACCCACTGAATAACCGTACTCGCTGTTTAGTTCTCTAATTATTTCAATATTCTTTCGAACTAAGTCGTAATCTGCATGGGAAAAATTTATTCTGAAAATATCAACACCCGCCTTCATCAGATCTAACATTACCTCCTTCGATGATGAAGCAGGCCCTAGTGTTGCAATAATTTTTGTCTTCTTTAAATACTTATTCATAATACTGGATAATTTGATAAAGTTCCTCTTCAGAACTCAGTGTATAATCTTGAATTGGAAAAACAAGATTTTCAGGGAGCAAAATTACGGAAAAATCAGGAAACTGTTCCGAACTATGCAGAATATATTCTACATCTACCTGATTATTTAATAAAAATTTAATGTTTTCTTCTTCTGTAAAGAGCTCGGTTTGAACTTTTTTTTGTTTACTTTCGGAAGATTTATTGGAAATAAAGGTGAAACAGGTCTTGGAAAACTTGTGATAGGCCTCAAATCTTGGAAAAAAATAATCATAATAATCCCCATGAAAGACCAGGTCTTTTTTTCTTGAAAAACTGAGATTGTTAAGTTGATTGATTTTATAGAAAAACTCGTGAGCGGGTATATCTTTTGCTAATCTTACCAATCCTATGGCAATATCTTCAAATTCTATATCATCCAGATCATAAAGTTTTTGAATTTCCAAGTATATTTTCTTTTTTATTTAAAATATAAAAAGCCCTCTGTGCTGCTTTTTCTTCAGCTTTTTTCTTGGAGGTTTCTGTAGCATTAGCAATTTTTTCATCTCCCAGCCATACATGACAACGGAACATGACTGCCTTGTTGGCCTGTATTTCCTCGCAGGTTTCGTACTTTATATTTACCTTCTTCTTCTGGCTCCATTCGAGCAGGAGACCTTTGTAGCTGACAATTTTGTTCTCAAGTTTGTTAATCTCGGAAGGCGTCAGAAGTTTTTCCAGAATGATCTTTCTACAAGTTTCATAATGAAAGTCCAGATAAACGGCACCGATAAGGGCCTCAAACAAATTACCGGAGATATTCTCACCCAGAGCCGAAGAATTATTCTGCTTTTGCAGAAGATCCGTAAGCTTAAGGTCTTCGCCTAATTTATTAAGATTTTTCCTATTAACAATCTTGGATTTCATTTGTGTCAAATATCCTTCATTAGCCTGAGGATAGGTTTGGAACAAATGACAAGAAATAATTGTACCCAAAACAGAATCTCCCAAAAATTCAAGCCTTTCGTAATTACTGTCTTGATTTTTAGAAGAGTTTTTTAAAGAAAAAGCTTCGCGGTAAAGAGCAATATTCTGTACCTCTGTACCCAGAACTTTTCTAAGTTCGGTACTGAGGAAATAATCTCTTTCCGTTAATTGTCTTTTTCTTTTTTTGAGAAGGAATTTAGAAAAGTATTTCTGTAACTCCATTCATTGAATTTAGATTTTCTTAAATAGAACGCAAGCGTTATGCCCGCCAAATCCAAAAGTATTGCTCATGGCTACTTTCACATCTTTCTTCACAGCTGTATTAAACGTAAAGTTTAGTCTGCTGTCTATCTTTTCATCATCAGTAAAATGGTTAATGGTTGGAGGAACAACACCATGAATAATTGTTCCTAATGCAGCAATAGCTTCAATAACACCGGCTGCTCCTAAAAGGTGGCCTGTCATTGATTTTGTAGAATTGATCTGAATGTCATAAGCATGCTCGCCCAGTAATTTAGAAATTGCATTGGATTCTGCGATATCTCCTAATGGAGTAGAGGTACCATGCATATTGATATGATCTACTTCATCAGCAGTTAAACCTGCATCTTCCAAACAGTTTTTCATTACCAGATAAGCGCCAAGGCCTTCAGGATGCGGAGCAGTCATATGATATGCATCTGCACTCATACCACCTCCTAATAATTCTGCATAAATTGTAGCACCACGTTTTACAGCGTGCTCATATTCTTCAAGAACAATACATCCTGCTCCTTCACCCAGTACAAATCCATCTCTGTCTTTATCAAAAGGTCTTGAAGCTGTTTTTGGATCATCATTTCTTGTAGAAAGTGCCATCATTGCATTAAATCCACCGACACCACTTGCTGTAACGGCTGCTTCTGAGCCTCCACATACAATAACGTCCGCTTTTCCTAATTGGATAAGCATCTTGGAATCAATTATAGCATTAGCTGAAGAAGCACATGCAGATACTGTTGTATAGTTGGGTCCGTGGAAACCATATTCAATTGAGATCTGACCAGGAGTCATATCTGCAATCATTTTAGGAATAAAGAACGGGTTAAATCTTGGAATTTCCGTATTAGCCCATCCTAAAACTTCCGTTTCAAATGTTTCCAGACCTCCGATTCCGGAGCCCCAAATTACACCAACTCTGTTTTTATCTACATTACCTTCAATAATACCAGAATGTTCTACTGCTTCTCTAGCTGCAACAAGTCCTAGTTGAGTGTTTCGATCCATTTTTTTAGCCTCTTTCTTATCGAAATGCTGTAGTGGATCGAAGTTTTTCACTTCACATGCGAACTTGGTTTTAAAGTTTGTGGCATCAAAAAGAGTAATCGGAGCGGCTCCGCTCTCACCTTTTACAAGATTTTCCCAGTATTCTTTTGCATTATTTCCGATTGGTGTTATTGCTCCAAAACCTGTTACAACTACTCTTTTTAATTCCATAAACTTTGTTTAATTTCTTTTTTTGTTGAAGAATATTATTTATTTACTACTTCTTCGATGTAAGCGATAGCGTGTCCTACAGTAGTAATTTTTTCAGCTTGATCATCAGGGATTTGAATGTTAAATTCTTTTTCAAATTCCATGATTAATTCAACTGTATCTAGTGAATCTGCTCCTAAATCGTTAGTGAAGCTAGCTTCAGGAGTTACTTCTGTTTCTTCAACGTCAAGCTTATCAGCGATGATAGCTTTTACTCTTGATGCAATGTCTGACATAGTAAATTATTTTTTTAATTGTTAGATGGTGCAAATATATAAAATTCTTGACGATAAAACATTTTTTTAGTCTTTTTTGTGGATAGAGTACTCTCATTTTAGATCTTATAAGTTTAGTCTTTTAGTTTTCAGCTATTTATATTTGATTGTATTAGAGTGGTTTAATTTTTATTTTCTGATGTATTGATTTATTTTATGTACAAAATGTTTGAAAAAGACTGAGTTTTGTCTTTTTAAGAGCCAAAAAGAATGAAAGGACTGTCATTTTTATCTATATTTTGTTTGTTATGAAATTAATACGTTAGCTTTTTTGAATTAATAAATCATCTTTCTTAAAAGAATGGCTTATAGCTGTTCTCTTTACTCGTTTCTTATATTTAAAAGCTAAAAAATGAAAAATTTCTTTGAAAGTCCTTTTAAAGGCCAAATCATAAAAGACCATATTCAGAAATCCTAATATTATTGCCGGGAAATATTCTTATTACTCCGGATACTACCACGGGCATTCTTTTGACGATTGTACTCGTTATCAAGTTTTACAACCTTGTTTCATTGGAATAATGACGGTACATTAAAAAATACCAAAATCGGCAAAAGAGTGTATTACTCAAAAGATGAAGTATTTTCAAAACTGAAACAAGCATCTTAAAACAACTTTATGGGGAAATTCTAGACAACCCCAAATCATTTCTTAACTATTTACCACGCTTTTAATATTTAATCAAAGCACACTTAGAGTATTGTGTGGGTATCTCTTGTGTCAAATTTAAAATATCAACGTCATGTCAAATACAATTCAATTATTCGGTCAAAATTATAATGTTAACAATACTTATGCAGGTTTAACAACAATTTTAGAACTACAAAATTATTTAACAATTTCAGATCCAGAGGGATATAGTCTATTAAAAAGTGATATCGCAAAAAACGGAATCCACGATCCAGTTTTATTTACTACGGTTAATAATATAAAATTGGTTATTGATGGGCATGTAAGATTGCAAACATGTATTGAATTAGAAATACCGAATGTTCCTGCGAAAGAAATCAAAGAAAATTTCCAAACTCTTTCTGATGTTCAGTTTTGGATGATAAAAAACCAATGTCAAAGAAGGAATCTTACACAAATACAAAAGCTACAGCTTGCATTTTTGCATGAGGAAACAATACAACAAATTGCAAAAGTTAATCTTATTGATGCAGGTAAGGGCAATAACATAGAAAAACCAGTAGATACACTTTTAGAAATAGCAAAAATTGCCAATGTTGGTAGAACAACTGTTTCAAGATATAAAAAGGTTCTTAATAGTGGTTTGGAGGATATTATCAAAAGAATGTTGCTAGAGGAATTGAGTATTACCTCTGCGTATAATTTAGTTCAGAAAAAAACAAAGGATGTACAAATTAATTTAGATCAAGAAATAGCCACGCTACAGACAGAAACGCTACAATCTGAAACACCCGTGTTGAAGTTTGTGCGGGATTATAATGAAGCTAAAAATCTTTTAAATACCAATGAATTTGAATGCCTGATCATGACAAAAGACGAGGGTAAAGTTAAAGATTTTGCTTCTCAACAGCCTAATGTTAAATATGCTGTATTTATATTCGAAGATTAAACCTTGTACACAAAGATACAAGGCTTTAGAAAGGCTGAATCTTTTTACTACTGCACGCTACAACCCTGCGTACGCACACGCAATTACGCAAAAATCAACTAAAAATCTTTTTATAACAATAACTCAAAGGCACAGTAAAACAGTTGTGATAGTCCTTACCGTGCCTTAATTAAAATACCAAAATATGATTGACTTTATAAAAGTATACACAAATACAAAAGAACCTTTGGAAAATAGAATTAAATACGATTTTCTTGATTGTGAAACAAAATGCTCGTATGATTATTTTAATAAAGATCCGAAATACCCATGTTATAGACGTTTTGAAAATATTGAAGTTCGAATTACGGAAAAATCAGCATTTGTCAAAAACTCCATACATACCTATTTTAACCTAAAAAACGATTTGGGTACTGGCAACTACACCGATTTTTCTTACGGCGATATTTTAACCGCTTTACAACAGCTTCAGAAAGATCTGAACGAAGATATTTTGGATTACAAAGTAACTAATCTTGAATTTGGCTTGAACATCCGAACCTCTCTAAGTCCTAAGCAAATGCTTGAAAATAACTTTTTGATGTTCAATTTTGACGAATTTAACCAACACGATACCTTTAAAAACAAAGGGTCATACAAACAGTATAACCGCAATGAATACTATGTAAAAATGTACGATAAAGGGTTACAGTACAAATTGGATTATCACTTATTGAGGGTGGAAATTAAGATAACCGACAGTAAGTTATTGAAAAAAAGATTTGGAATCTATACAATTCAGGATATTTATGAGAAAAGTCGACTGGAATTACTGTTTAAATTTCTTCTGGAACGTTTTGATGAAATAAATATTATCGACAGTTTCACAACACAGGAAATCCGCGGGGAAGAAAAAAAGTTTTTTGAACTAGGCAAAAGTCCTCATTTTTGGCGGGAAATAAAAAACAGTAAATCTCGTAGCTACTACTATGATCTAAGAGCAAAGTATATTAATCTACTTGAAAAATACCAATTAGATACTATAAAGCAGGAATTACAGGATTTGCTTGTGAGTAAGTTTTGGACTTTAATTAAGGGTGGTTCGGAGGTATAGTTTTGCGTTTTTGAAAGTGATACAGAATGGACAAAATCGGAATATATATTAAGAGTAATTTGTATTTACATAGGTTATCAGTCTATTTATTTTAAAGTAATTATATTTCACTAAGCTTATTTCGTTCATAGGCAATAAACACAGCATTATTAAAAAGTTTCTTGTCTTTGATTATTTTAATCACATCATCCTGAGAAATATCTGCTGAAATTAATTTTTCGAGTTTTCGAATTGCTGAGCTTGGCATGCCGAATTCATATAAAATAGTTAAATTCTCTCTTAGAAAATCATTTTCTATTAAACTTGCAAAGTAATTGTAATTGCCTGGACGAAGACCTCTTTCTAAACAGACGAATTTTTGTAAAGAATCAATTACGGCCAACCATTTGGGAACTTTATATTCAAACCAGTGTTTTAATGTTTGAAAACTTTGTCTAATGGCTTCATCTCTTATTTCAGAGTCAGAAAGGTCCTTAAATTTTGGCAATGTCTTTAAATAATCAAAAGTACTCTCCACTAAATTCCAAATACTCTGATTAAAACCGTAGATTTGAGTTACAGCCACAAGTGCTTTCAAAGTCATTGGTTTTACAGTTTCAGTAGGCTTTAATAAATTCTCCCAGGCTAATGTTAGAACGTAGGTTAATTGTTCTTTAGTTGGATATCTATTCCAAGCTATTAAATGATATTTAGTTCTTACGTCATATCTTAATTGGTTAATGATATTCTTTTGTCCAAAAACTTGAACACCATTATCCCTGATTATGTTTCTTTCATTTTCAGGGATTTGTCTAATTGCTTTATATTGATCAGATGATTTGTCTATAACTTCTTCATCATCCAAATTGATTAATATTTCGTCTGAAATAGGATTTTGCTCATAAAAAGGAATATCAATGGTGATCTGTTCATTGGGAGGGACTGGATTGAAATTATACACGGTTCCTGTATAATGTATCATTAAACGGCCTGCGCGACCTTTAATATTGGAATAATCAAAGTAATCAATTCTTGTATTGGTTCCCTTAGTACTATCAAAAAATACTATATTTTTAGCACTCGTATTTACTCCTTCAATAATTGTTGTTGTACAAAACAGATAGTTTAATAAGCCAGTATTAAAATAGTCGATAATTGTTGTTGTTATGTGCTTTTGCAATGCACCATCATGGATTCCAATCCTGTATTTTAATAAATCAATCAAACTCCACTCGGGAGATATATTTTCTTTAATCCATTCAATAATATCTAAATCTTCATTTTCTTTTTGAATGTTTTTAGAAATCAGATAAGTGTGAAATTTTTTTGAAAGATATCTTACTCTTGCTGGTGATGAACAATAAATGATTGACTGCTGGTGTTGGTTTTCCAACAATAAATCAAATAATACTTGTTCTTTATACTCTTTGTATTTCCTAGGCATGTCAAACTTTTCTTTATGTTCGGCATAAATATCGACACTTTTTACATCAACCAACGAAGATTTTGTTTTATAAAATATAGCATTAAATTTCTCTTCAAATCCTTCAGATATTCGATCTATATTCGGCCCAAGTAGATAAAATTTACTATTGTATGTTTTCAAAATATAATGAAGAGCATTATTCAATGAATCAGCTCTTTCGTCGTCTCTCTTTGAACTCAACTTATAAAATTCATCAACTACTATTAGATCTACATGTTGGAACTCTTTGTATTCATTTACCCTTTCGGCAGTAAAAAGATAGATATTACCTTTTTCTACAGATGACTCTTGGGATGTTCTTACAATTAATTTATATTGATCGTATTTTTTTAACTTTCTTCTAGTTTCGTCAAGTAGAGCCAAAGTAGGTTGAATTATTATTATATTTTTAAATTTGTTAGATGCTACAAATTCTTCAATTAATAAGCTCTTTCCAAAACTTGTTGGTGCACTAACAATTACATTTTTATCTGTATTTAATAACGATAGTAAATGTTTCTGATCTTCATGCAGAAATTTGTTTAAATTATCTGAATAATGATATATTTCTCTAATGAGAGCATCGGTAGAATTCAATTTAAAGTTCTCCTTTTTTATGTAAGGATAGAATCCAGCAGCTTCAAGTAAATCAGCTAGTATTTGATTCAAACTTGAGTCGAATTTTTCTTTGGATTCAAGAATATTGGTTAATAATTTTTGAGCGTTTTCTTTTTCTTCAATTATTAATTCAGAACAACGTTTGTATATCAAAAAAGTTTCTTCAAAATTGAATAGCTCTTTAGATGCTATATCAGTTAGTAAATCTTCTATCATTCTCCTAATTGTTGCATTAATGAAAGTTTTTTATGTAATCCCTTAACAAGCTCTACCTTATTTTGAACTGGAAATAGAACAAGAATGATGTTAAGTTTTGTTTTTAGTGGATGATTGTTATTCTCATCGAAATATTTTTTGAGTTCTCTCATTTCTTTAATATAATCTTCAACAAAAGAGTCACTGGCTTCATCAGAATGTAATGTAAATAAATCACAAGTATAAGTACAAAGTAATGGGATATTAATCGATGTCAATTGGTCAACTAGTTTTGTTGACTTATTCATTAAATCAATCCAGTAGTCTTTTTCGGGAATGTTATCAAAATGCTTCAATTTTTTTGATATAATCAAAAATTCAGAATTTAAATAATCACTTTTAAAGTGTTCTTCTATATCAGCAATTAAAGCCCTAATACCAGCTTTACCATCTTTATAAAGTTTTGACTCTCCTAACCAAAGCGTTTTTGTGTTTGGTTCAATATGAACCGCATCAAATCCATGTACTGCGTGACCAAATGAATCTTTGAAATAGACTTTTGATAATAATGGAATAGTATTATGGAAATCTCTGAGTAATAAATGAAGAATCAATTCGCCAAATTCACCTCGTCTTAGATATTTGTCCTCAACATCGTCAGCGAGACCTTCTCCATCTTGATAGAGATCTTTCACTTTTTGAAATGCATCAATCTTATAAATTGATTGGGCTGCTTCAATTAATTTAGATAAAATTTCAGTATTATCAGTGTTTTCGCCCTCATGAAATCCAAAAGCAAATTCGTGGATCACATGCGTTAATTTTTCAATTAATGGTTTAATCCTATATTGGATCTCACCTGTATCATTAATATCAAATCCGACAAAAAATGTACTAAGCTCAGCTTCATTAATTTTTTGCGTAATTATTTTTTGTGAATTAAATGGAGTCACTGGCTATTAAGTTTTTTTAAATATACAAAACTTTTTTAATCAATATTTTACGGAAAACCATAAAACCTTATTTGGTATGTAATTTTATAATTTAATTCTTATTTGAGATAATAAGAAAACCTATTGTGTTGGCAAAATTGCATAGTAATATTTTTTTAAGTTAAATTTGAATAAATTAAATAGACATTTATTATGAGTAGCTTAACTATTGTTAGAGGAGATTTAACTTCGAAGCCTGTTGCAGCTAGCCAATTAGCAAACTTTTTTGAACAGTATAAAAATGATTTTGATGGAGTATTGTATATAGGCTATCCAATTATCGGAACCAATAGGGGAAGTTACCAAATAGATTGTTTAATGGTATTAAAACATCATGGATTAATAACAATTAATTTATTAGAGGGGGATAATGAAGATGTTAATGAATTGTTCAGAGATATTCAGGATGAGAATTATGACAAATTAAATGCTAAATTGTTTCTAGATAGTAATCTGACTCATAGAAGAAAGTTAGGTTTTAATATTAATACTGTTACATATGCACCTAGAGCTTCAGCAGACATTGTTGATGAAGATTATCATCTTTTTAAAGATTTAGAAAACTTTAAAAATTATATAACTGAACTAACTTGGGACGAAATTTTTTTTACTCCCCTTTTGTCTGCTGTTCAATCAATTACATCTATTAGGAATGGTAAATCCAGAGAATATGTAATATATGAAGATTCTAGAGGTGGTAAATTAAAAAAATTAGAGGATTCAATAGCGAATCTTGACAGACAGCAAAGCCGAGCTGTAATAGAAACGGTTGAAGGTGTACAAAGAATTAGAGGTTTAGCAGGATCAGGTAAGACTATTATTCTAGCTTTAAAAGTTGCTTATTTGCATGTTAAAAATCCTAACTGGAAAATAGCAGTAACTTTTAATACAAGATCATTAAAAGAGCAATTTCGCAAACTTATAAATATGTTCGTTATTGAACATAGTAGCTCTGAACCTGATTGGACAAAAATTGATATAATTCACGCTTGGGGAAATTCTCGTGAAGAAGGTATTTATTATAATGTATGTAAAGAACATGGTATTAATTATTTAGATTTTAACGATGCAAAAGCGAAAACTTCCATTTATGGTCGTGAATTTGATTTTGTGTGTAAAACAGCTATAGCTGATATAAGCGTTTTTAAACAAAAATACGATCTGATAGTAGTGGATGAAGCACAGGATTTCTCCAAGGATTTTTTAGTTATCTGTTACAATATTTTGAAAGCTCCAAAAAGATTAGTTTATGCCTATGATGAGTTACAATCTCTAAATAAAAAAAGTATGCCAGCTCCAGAGGAGATTTTTGGCTATGATACTGCAGGAAATCCTATTGTTAGATTAGTTAATGAACCAGGAAAGCCATTGCAAGATATTATTTTGTATAAATGTTATCGTAATTCTCGTGAAATTTTAACAAGTGCGCATGCGTTAGGATTTGGTATTTACAGAAAAGATGGCTTAGTTCAGATGTTTGAAAATTCAAAGCTATGGGAAGATGTAGGTTATAAAGTTGATGAAGGGGTCTTAGCTGATGGTAATGAAGTTACTTTGATAAGAAATGATGAAAGCAGTCCTGATTTTCTTTCTAAACATAGTGATGAAGATGATCTAATAATATTTGAAGAATTTAAAAATAATGATGAACAAGTTAATTATGTTGTTTCTGAAATTATTAAAAATATTAAAGAAGAGGAGTTGCGTTTAGATGATATTATAGTTATTAACCCTGATCCTCTAACTACAAAAAATGTGGTAGGAGAATTTAGATCAAAATTATTTAGCGAAGGCATAAACTCAAGTTTGGCAGGGGTTTCAAGTTCTCCTGATATTTTTTATGAAGAAGATACAATCACTTTTACTGGAATATATAGAGCAAAGGGTAATGAGGCAGCAATGGTTTATGTTATTAATGCACAAGATTGTTATAGTGGTTACGAATTAGCAAAGAAAAGGAATATTTTATTTACCGCTATGACAAGAAGTAAAGCATGGCTTAGGGTTTGTGGTTATGGTAGTGAAATGAATAAGCTGGTAGAAGAATTTAATGAGGTTAAAGATCTAGGTTTTAAATTAAAATTCGACTATCCTACAGCAGAAGAAAGAGAAAATATGAATATTGTTAATCGTGATATGACGCTTGACGAAAGAAAGTTGATCCAAGCAAAAGAAAAAAGCCTAAGTGAACTTGCTGAAAGTTTAAAAAGTGGTAAAATTTATTTGCAAGATTTAGATGCTAACTTATTAGATGAACTAAAAAGGCTTTTAAATGAGTAAACAGCAGTTTTTTATTGAGATAAGTAAGCTTACATCTATTTTAATAGAATTGGGTTTAAGTTCTGAACAGCACTTCCCTTCAGAAGTAGATAATTATTTGTATATATCAGGAAACTTCGATCATAGTATAGCTCTTAAAAACATTGATTATAAGGAAATTTATAATGTTATGATCGAACAAAAAAATTTTAATTGTAAACTTTTAGATGGTGCTATAATTCAACTTATGTATTCTTTCAATGTTAATAACGATTTGATAAAGCACAGGCTATGTTATTTTCCATCTCCATATTTGCTTGCATATGATGAATATTCTGAGCTGTATGAAGATGATTCTCTTTATTCAGATATGTTAATGAAAAATATATTACCTGTGCCTATAAGATTTGATTACGAATCGGATGTAGAAAAGTTTCAAGATGTATCTCATCCTTTTAGCCATTTAACCTTGGGACAACATAAAAATTGCAGAATTCCTTTAAGTCAACCTTTAACTCCTTGGTGCTTTGTGTCTTTTATAGTACGAAATTTTTATAATAGCCTTTATTCAAAATTTCTAGAGAAATATGGAGAAGTTTACATAAATCATTTTGAAAGGTGTATTACGAAAAACGAGGAAAATATTCTGCATATGAATTTAAAACAAATATAATAAAAGGCTAAACTAGAGACTTATATCATTTTATATTAGAGTACCTTGTTCCATTTCCTGCAATATTTATAATTTCTAATCTGTTTTTGTTATAAGTGAAAAGATAGAGTTTTCCTTCTTTGCTTCTTAAAAAACAGCTTATTGTTTCTTCCAATTTTCCAAATTGGTCGCAATGGCTTTTGGGGTCTATTTTAAAAACGTATGACTTCAGAAGTTCAGAATCATTAATGCTAACAGTTTTCTTAGTATTATCAAGTGTAATCTTAGTCTTTTGAGGTAAAAGTTCAGTTAAGTTATTATTTTCTACGATTTGAACCATATTGTAAGTAAAGGTTTTGATCTGTGCAGAAACGGTTTGTGTAGAAAAAAATAATATAAATCCTGCAATTATTTTAATTTTCATTATTCTAATTTTTAGAGATTAAAAAACTTTTTCTTTTTTCACTTGCTTCAGTATAGCTACTAAAAACAAATGTTTCTTTTTGTAATATTTTGCCCTGATAAACTTTTGCACTTGGTGAATTAAGATATTCACTAATTACTTGATCTTCAAGTCTGGCCTTAATTTCGTCATCAATACGATCAAGTTCTTGGATTGGGGAAATGATATTAGATTCCTGCATTTGACTTATCCTGTTTTCCATGACAGATAATTTTACAAATAGATATTGCATTTTAGGTTTGGAATGTTCTTCTAATTTGCGGTCAATTTCGTCAAACTGTACTTTTTGATTAGCTTTAATTTGGGTCATTAAAGAATCGATGTGTGGGGTCATCTCCAGTTTTAAATTTAGGTTTTGGATTTTCACACGATAAGATGAGAAGTAATAATGCTGTAAATGAAAATAGATGAATCTTTTTCATAGTTGAGTGTTGTTATATATCACTCAGTCCCTAAAGTGAAAGTTAATTAAACAGAAAGCGTGGGACTTGAGCTTAATGTTACTGAGGTACTGGTATACCTGATACACAAATAAACCAAGCCCACGCCATAGCATGGGCATTAGGTCTACTTATCTCGTGTATCTTTAAATTACCAGTTTTCAGTAACAAGAATAAATAGCTAACGCTTTATTTTTTTCGATAAAATTCAGTCACAAATATATGAATTTTATGTTCAGTTATTTTGAAGATTTATTATTCCTTTAAACTATTAAATATCTCCATTATTATAGTGTCTTCAGAAATTTTATCACTATTATCATAGTCATCAAATTCTCTATCATTTGCCATTTCTATTTGATGATCAACCAACTTATCATAATCTATCGTTTTCTTTTCTATCCACTCTAATTCTTCTCTTAAATCTAAGGGATATTTCGCAGCTATTGATTCCAATAAGGGATGATAATAAAATATATCGTCTCCTGAAATATCTTCTAGCTCTTTATCTATTATAGGATATGCTATTTCAGAAAAATGCTCAGAAGTTATCCAATTTTGATATGTCTCAGGAAATATCAACCTAAATGCTTCGAATTCATTAAGTTCATCCATGGTTTGAGTATAACAAAAAAAAGAATCAATTATTTCTTCTTCATCAAACTCAAATTTTGTTAAATCTAAATTATTTAGAAGCTGAAGATATTCTGAATCACTAGTAGAATAATCAAATTTTACAGAGAAATTTCTGTAAATAAATTCTTTTACTTTTGCAGAAACTTGAGCATAGTTATTATTTAAATAATTTAGGAAAGAATATAAATACTCTCTATTTTTTACATATTCAAAATCACCATTGTGATTACTTGACTTATAAATTTTACAAGTTTTTAGATCTTTCTCTAACTCAATTATCTTATCTCCTACAGCTTTAATTTGATCAATATTTAATGTGATTTTACCTATCAATTCATTTCCTGAAAATATTGTTTGAAATTGCTCAATAAATACAAATGAAGAAATTAAATTGCTAATTATGGTATTTTTCTTATTGATATAATTTACTAAAAAATCATATATAGAAGGATTTTGATATTCAATTACAATATTACCTTTTTTATCAAAATTTGTTTTAATAAAAGTATTTTCTAATTCTCTTATAGATTGTTCAAAGGTTATTGGATCGTAATTTATACCTAGTATTGCATTTTCTACAAAAAAATTCTTTACAGCAATTTCTAGATCTACTAACAATACTGGAGTTCCAAGAGTAGCTAAAACTAAAAGTGTATATTGTGAAAATTTATTTAAAGAAGTTTGAAAACTGCTTAGCCAAACAAATTCAGGATTATCAAAAAAATTCTTAATAGTATTAAAAAAATCGTTCGGTGAGCAATTAGTCCATATTTTTTGCTTAATAAAAGTTTCAATTATCCTTGGATTATAATTCGGATGTGTTATTAAGCTTTTATAATTTTCATCCTTAATTAAATTATCTAGAAATTCATCAGGTATCTCTCCATTAAATAAGTGATTATATAATATTTTGGCTTTAATCACTTTTGTATAAACTGATAAATCAATTAAACATTTAGCAACATCTATATTGTTAATTTTAAAAGCTTCGTATATTTCTTTTGCTTGATTGAAAATATATTCTCTGGTCGCCAATATTAAAACTTTATCTGGTGAACTTTGAATTTTTTTTATAAATTTTACAATCTTATCATCATTTTTTTGAAGAGATTTAGCATCAAAAAAATTTCTCCCCAAAAAATCATCAAATAAAAATACCTGTTTTCTACCTTCGTGAAAATAAGTATAGCCATCATCAATTTTGTCACTTAAATAAACGAATTCTTCATAACCGCTAGAAAGTAGATATTGCACTAAAATTCTTGCTAAGGTAGTCTTTCCGATTCCTGGAATTCCCGAGATTATAATATATCTGTGTTCATCTAAAATTTTCAGTGCTTTAGGAAAACTATCATTTTGGACAAATAATTTAGCTTGTTCATTAATTTCTTCTATCTCAAATTGAGACTGATTATAAATCTTACTATGAAGAACTTTTTGTAATATTGGGGTACTTGTGATCCAAAGCTTGTAATATTTTTCTTCTATTTTTTTATTTTGATCAAGGATATTTAATAAATCATCCCTTCCATAAATATCTTCGGTTGATTTAATATATGGTTCAAAAAGTTTTTTTATTATATCTTTATTTTGTGGAGTCAAACCAATACTGGTTGTAATTATGTAACTTTCTGGATCTAAGCTTTTAACTTTAGCAATTTCTTTTTTTAAATTATTAATTAAAGAGGTGAAATCCTTATATCTTTTCGCTTGGATAATAATATTTTTCTTTTGAGGTGTTGAATATCTAAGATCTATACCTCCATCTTTCCCTGTTTTAAATGATTCTACAAATATATTTAATTTAGCCTGAAGAATATCTCTGCAAAATTCTTCAAATTCACTAGGGGAAAAGATATTTAAATCATAATTTGACATTAATTCAAAGTTTTAGTTTCAAGCAATATACAAACTTTATAATTATTAACAATCTGTGTTGAGTGCTAAATATTTGATTTCGATAATATTGTGTTTTTGAAATTAAAAATAAACTACATATGAGTTTAGATAAATATATATACCCCCATTTACCCCAATACCTGTAAATTTTGTAGAATAAGTCAGAATAAAACTTTTAAATATGTATCGAAAGTGTATCTACTATACTGATTCAATACCCCCATCAAGTGCTTTTTTTGTTATACCCCCTGCACGATATCTTTGTTTTTTTCGATTGTTTTTTCTCGCAAAAGGTTTAATCTATGTTGATTTTTTTGGTTTTAAATGCTTGTAATACTTGTGTTTATCAGTGTTTTGTCGTATATTTATACTGCTTTTATACACTGGTTTCTAAAAAGAAAACCTTGTTTCTATGTGTACAAGGTTTAATATAATAAATAAAAATGCCTAGCGGTATTGGCGTACTGCTAGGCGAATCAATAAATTTTAAATCTGACTTAAAACTTATCGACATGACAAAGTTAATGAATTGTTTTGATACTGCTAGTATCTATTGTGGCACGTATGCCAAGTATAACAACGGAAGCCTTTATGGTAAATGGTTAAATCTTTCGGACTATTCAGATTATGACAAATTGCTCACTGCAATGTATGAAGTTCATTCTGATGAATCCGACCCTGAATTTATGTTTCAGGATTACGAAAACTGCGAACTATTTGAAAAACTGGGATTGTTAAGCGAGTGCCATATATCAAAAGATATATACGATGTGCTGGAACAAATTAATGATTCAGGGCATGATGTAGAGGTTTACGAAGCGTGTTTGGATTGTTTAGGTAAAATGGATTTTCAGAGCATTTATGAGTATATAAACAATTTTTATTACGGCGAATATTCGAGTGATGAAGATTTTGTACAATACTTATATGAAGATGATACCTTTAATATTCCTAATTGGGTTGTGATTGATTGGAGCGCAACTGCACGGAGCATAATGTTTGATTATTTTGAGAGTAACGGACATTATTTTAAATCATAGTATATTTGTAATATTATAAACCCTTTGTATGCTTTAAAATTCAAATAGGTTTTATTAAATTCAAACAGATTTAAAAAAGTACATTTTAAAAACTCGGGTACAACTTTGGGTACAAAAACAAAAAAGAGAAAATGTAATTATTTAAAGTTCAATAATTTACAAATTCTCTTTAGTTTAAAAAGTGGAGTTGGAGGGATTCGAACCCTCGTCCAAACAAGCAATACATAAGCTTTCTACATGCTTATTCTACTATTAATTTTCGACGGGAAGCAGAGAGCAGACACCCAACTTCCGGCTTATCTTCTAAATTTTTCGTGTTGTAGCCGAAGCTTCTACAACCTTATTTCCGCATTCCTATATCCCAGGATCAAACGCCGCAGAACAGAGCATTTGTGGAATATCTTGCTTCCTTACTAAAATCTTCGGGAAAACGCTTGAATCTACTATACTTCGATTATTAAGCTGCAAGAGCGAACTCTTCGTTGCCAGTTAAAATTCTGTAGCAAGGGATTATAGAGATCGCGCTACGGTTCTCTGCATGCTTACTTACCCATTGGTCTTGCTGTCGAAACCAGTCAACCCCATGAATAAAGTGACTGCAAAGATAAAGCTTTTTGTTCATATTTCGTTATGATCAGCTATTTTAATGAGAAAATTGAATGGAAATGAGCAAGAGGGGAGTCATGAATCATATTATTTATTCATTGTGGATAAAATTATTATGCTGTGTCAATGTCCTTCAATGCTAGGTTTTTATGCTGTTTTGAAGAATGTCTGAAATTCTTTGTGGTAATATATTTTGTGTTCTGAGAAAAAATACTTAGTTTTGCAATCCAAAATGAGATGTAAAATATGTTAATAATTCCAGTAAAAGATGGAGAATCCATCGATAGAGCGTTAAAAAAATACAAAAGAAAATTTGATAAAACTGGTACAGTTCGTCAATTAAGAGCTAGACAACAGTTTATTAAGCCTTCTGTAACTTTGAGACAAGCTAGACTAAAAGCGGCTTACAAACAAAGAGCACTTAGCAAGGAAGAGCAGGCTTAAGATTTTTTCTTAACCATATATTAATTCACTTCTTAAATTCTTATATTTGAGAAGTGAATTTTTATTTTTATACCCCATGATGCTGGAAAAGTTTTTAGAATACTTACAATTTGAAAAAAGATATTCTCCTCATACCATTACAAGCTACAAAAAAGATCTTGAAGACTTTTCCCATTTCTATCTCCGAACAGAATCTTCAGAAGATATCTCTAAAGCTGATAAAAAGATCATTAGAAACTTTATTGTTGATTTAAGCGAAAATAATATCTCTAAAAGAAGTATCAATAGAAAACTCTCATCACTCAGAAGTTTTTATCTCTTCCTCTTAAAAATAGGCGAAATTAAGGTTTCTCCTACCGAGGGAATCTCTTCCCTGAAATTTTACGCAGAAAAGCAAATTCCCATGTCTGAAGAGGAAATGGTAGATCTTAATGACCGGATCTTTGAACAGGAGCATGATATATTAGAAAAATGTATCATGGAAGTACTTTATCAGACGGGTATGAGAAAAGCTGAGCTTTGTGGCCTGATATTTGAGAATGTTGATATAGTAGGAAATGAATTGAAAATAATAGGAAAGGGGAATAAAGAAAGGGTAGTTCCCATTTCCGAAGACCTGTCTGAACTTCTTAAAAGTTATCTGGAAATAAGAAATCCACAGGCAGAATATAAATCATATTTTTTTGTCAATAAGAAAGGGAAAAAACTCAACGAAAAATTTGTTTATGTGGTAGTTAATAAGTACCTTAGTCTTATAACAACAAAAGAAAAAAGAAGTCCTCATATCCTTCGCCATAGCTTTGCTACTCACGTTTTGGATAATGGGGCGGAGATCTCCAAAGTAAAAAAAATATTAGGGCATTCCAGTCTTGCCAGTACTCAAGTCTATACGAATGCTAATATTGAACAATTGAAAAAAGTGTTTAATCAAGCTCACCCTCGAGCGTCAAAAAAAGAAGAATTATGAAGATCACAGTACAATCAATTGGTTTAACTCCACACGAACCACTAGAATCACACATCGACAAAAAAGTAAGCAAGCTAGATACATTCTATGATAAAATCCAAGAGTGTAAAGTATTTCTTAAAGTAGAAAATAATGCAGATAAAGCGAATAAAACAGCTGAGATTATTTTAGCGGTTCCGGGAGATGATATTGTAGTAAAAAAGACAAGTACAAGTTTTGAGGAAAGTCTGGACCTTTGCGTTGATACTGCTAAAAAGCTATTAATCAAGAAAAAAGAAATGGCTTAGAAAAAAAAGTTAAAAAAAGTTCATAAAAAATTTGAGAATTCAAAAAATCCGTTCTATATTTGCACTCGCAAAAAAGGAACAGCGATCTTTTGAATTCTTTTTTATATTTGCCTCCATAGCTCAGTTGGCCAGAGCACGTGATTTGTAATCTCGGGGTCGTGGGTTCGAATCCCTCTGGAGGCTCATAAAAATATAAACTTTTGGGGAGATTCCAGAGTGGCTAAATGGGACTGACTGTAACTCAGTTGCTTCGGCTTCGTAGGTTCGAATCCTGCTCTCCCCACTTATATTTTTTAAAAAAAAAGTTTGCAGGATTAAAAATTAATTCTTAGTTTTGCACAGCGTTTACCAATGGTTTTGTAAACAAAATCGCGGAAGTAGCTCAGTTGGTAGAGCGTCAGCCTTCCAAGCTGAATGTCGCGGGTTCGACCCCCGTCTTCCGCTCAATAAAAATCAATATAAAAGTTGTTTTTTTTAACTCTGAAATGTGTAGAGTAGAGTTTCTCAATCGCTTTCAGTCCATTTATTAAATGCCTCCATAGCTCAGTTGGCCAGAGCACGTGATTTGTAATCTCGGGGTCGTGGGTTCGAATCCCTCTGGAGGCTCAATTTAATATAAAATATCTGGGGAGATTCCAGAGTGGCTAAATGGGACTGACTGTAACTCAGTTGCTTCGGCTTCGTAGGTTCGAATCCTGCTCTCCCCACATTTTATATTAGAAATAAAAATTTGCAGAATTAAAAATTAATTCTTAGTTTTGCAAAGCGTTTACCAATAATTTTGGAAACAAAATTGCGGAAGTAGCTCAGTTGGTAGAGCGTCAGCCTTCCAAGCTGAATGTCGCGGGTTCGACCCCCGTCTTCCGCTCAATAAAAATCACGCTATTCAGTGTGATTTTTTTAATTAATGCCGACTTAGCTCAGCGGTAGAGTGCTTCCTTGGTAAGGAAGAGGTCACGGGTTCAAGTCCCGTAGTTGGCTCTCGAATCTCCCGAATTTCTTCGGGAATTTTTTTTGCCCTAAAATTTCCACCAGCCACTATTTAAATTATATTCCTCGTTTTTCTTTGTGTAAAGTTGTATTGATTTCAATATATAATTTTAACAATCGTTGTTCCCTAATTTTTGAAAATGATCTGATTTTATTCAATGATAAATATTTGAATTGGTAATATTGCATCTGAAGGCTGAAAATAGTTATACGATCGTTTAAAAAAATAATTATCTCGTATTGTCATCAGAAAATAAAATCATATCCTAAGTTTTCATATTGGACAATCAAATAGTATCTACTCTTTTTAACTTTTATCACTGGCCTGTAATCATCATAAAAATTTTCGCTAAATTCGTGTAAAATAATTTTTGATGAATATTCTTTTATTAGAAGACGATCTCATTCTTTCTGCAGAGCTTTGCCGGTTTTTAGAATCCAATAATTTCACCTGTGATAAAATCTATGATGGGGAAACTTTTCTTCGCCAGATTAAAAATAATTCCTACGACCTTTATCTGCTGGACATTAATGTACCCAAAATAAATGGACTGGATGTTTGCCAAACGATTCGCTCTTTTGATAAAAGTACTCCTATCATTATCATTTCTGCTTATGGAGATATCTCAGATAAAAAAGATGCCTTTACCCGGTTGGCTGACGATTATCTGGTAAAACCTTTTCAATTTGAAGAACTTCTTTTAAGGATCAATTCCCTGTTGAGGAGAAAAATGCCTTCAGATACTTCAGACCAGGATATTATCAGGGTAGACGACCTTATCATTAACAAAACGGAGCAGAAAGTATACCGTGGCGGAAATGAAATTACCCTTACCTTAAAAGAATTTCAGTTATTGGTTTACCTGGCAGAAGCGCAGGGGAGAACTGTTTCCAAACAACAGATCACTGAACATGTATGGGAACATAATTTTAATACGAATACCAATACGGTGGAAGTTTACATCAATTTTTTAAGAAAAAAGATCGATAAAGATTTCAAAATAAAACTTATCCATACTCGTTCAGGGTTCGGATATTACTTAAGTCCATTATAAATGTCTTTAAAAAGAAAGATAGCTTTAACAATCAGTATCGCCTTTTCATTGCTTTTTGGAATGGTGATGGCAGTAATTTATTTATCTTTCAATGATTTTAGAAGGGATGAATTTAAGGAAAGATTCAGGCAAAGACTTGAATTTACCACTCATTTTATTTCTAAGTCGAAAAATTTTGAAGAAGAAGCACCTATTTTTTTCAATGAAAATTCAGATAATATTCTTTTGAATGAGAAGATTTTGATTTTCAATGAGCAGAAAGAATTAATCTACAGTACTATTAAAGACCGTAATGTCACCTGGGATAGTGCAATGCTTAAGGAACTGGATAAAAAAAAGATTATTTATACTGAAAAAACAGTCCCTGAGATCTATGCGGCGCTGAGAAATATTAATGGAGAGAATTATTATATTCTCACCAGTGCTTTTGATACCAATGGAAAATCAAAGTTAGGTTTCCTGAAATATCTTTTGATTGCTGCTTATGCGATGAGTACTCTTCTTATAGGTTTTTTTAGTTATTATTTTGTAGAAAAATTTCTTCGTCCTTTGGAAGACCTGAATAAAGAGATCTCAGAAGTAACGGCCCATAAACTGACCACTCAGATTCCTGTACAGGAGTCTAATGATGAAGTAAACGTTCTCGCAAAATCTTTCAATACGATGATTGTCCGTCTTAATGATGTATTTCAGTCTCAAAAAGATTTTACAGCAAGTGCTTCGCATGAAATCAGAACTCCTATCACAAGAATGGCATTTCAATTGGAAAACCTGATTAAGTTTGAAGAACATTCTCCAAAGACACTCTCTTCATTGCAACAAATTCAGCGGGATGTATACCAGTTGTCAGATCTAACAAATTCACTACTTCTACTTACAAAATTTGATAAAGAAAATATTCAAAGCATTTATGAGGATGTCAGAATAGACGAAGTGATCTTTGAAGCTTTTGAAAGAGTAGAAAAAAGCTATCCGGAACTAAAACTGGATTTTTTAATTACTGAGGAAACTTCTGAAAATGCTTTTCTTACCATTAGTGGTATCCAGTCATTATTGGTGATCGTCTTTATTAATTTATTCAAAAATGCGGCGGTATATTCTGATAATACAGAAGTAAAGGTTTTGATCACCGAGACCAATGCTCATCTTAGTGTTGATGTGGTTTCACATGGTACTACCATTTCTGAGGAAGAACAGGCTAAGTTATTTGAAGCATTTACGAGAGGGAATAATGCTCAGAATATTTCCGGTTCCGGCTTAGGGCTAAGAATTGTTAAAAGAATCCTGGAATACCATGATGCTCAAATTATGTATACTTCTCCTGGCGAGTACATGAACACATTCACAGTAATTTTTAAAAAATAGATTTTCATAACTATTTATTACCCCCAAAAGGGGTTGCTATTTTTTGTTAAACCCAGGATTAAATTCTCTGCAAAAATTCAATAACTGGAGAAAAATTTTAATTCTCAAATCTCTCTGATCCTATTTGAAATAGCCTGTTTAAGGCGATTTTAATATTTTTTTAAGCCTCATTTAAGTTTCTTTTAATCACATCCGAGCAATTTTGTAATTTAAAAAGAAAATAATGAACAGAATTGCAGTGCTGTGTCTTGCCATTTCCTCATTCATGGCAGCACAACAGAAAATGTCTCTTTTGGATTGTGAAGAAGCCTTCCAGAAGAACAATCTCCAGCTGCTCGCCGAACAATATAACATCAATATGGCTGATGCTGATATTCTGCAGGCAAAAATCTGGGAATTGCCTCAACTAAGCGGGCAATTCAATGCTTACAACCCTCAGGATAAAAAGTTTTTTGATGTAGGCCATTCAAAAGGAGCAGGTATTACTCAATTGATTTATATGGGAGGCAAAAAGAAAAATGAAATCGCTTTTGCAAAGTCTAACAAAGAATTGGCCCAGCTTCAGTTTTCCCAACTTCTGGTGGATCTGAGAGCCCAGCTTCGTACTGCCTATTTTAATCTTTACTACGAAAAATTAAAGCTTGAAAATACAGATAAGCAATTGGTATATATGAATGACCTGTTAAGTGCCTACCGTGTACAGTCAGCCAAAGGAAATGTTTCCCTTAAAGATGCGGTGAGATTACAAAGCCTGGTTATTCAATTAAATCATGATAAACTTGAGATCAATAAAAATATTCTTGATTTTGAACAGAATTTAAAAGTTCTTACCGGAATTTCAGAAGATATAGAACCGTTGATGTCTGAGTCTGAAGCTAAAGAGGCTTTGGCCACCCAGCCTTTTGGAGACGAAGAAGAGCTTAAAAGTAAGGCTCTTGAGAATAATGCAGATTATCGCTATAACCTAAAATTAATTGATAACAGTAAGCTTTATGCCCAATGGCAGAAATCATTGAATGTGCCGGATATTAATATTGGAGCAGCATGGGATCAGGCAGGAGGAACTTTTAATAATGAAGCTAATCTTACTTTAGGAATTCCTTTACCATTATGGAAAGCGAACCAGGGAAATGTTGAAAAAGCTAATTATGCCATTCAGCAGAACCAGAAAAATGCAGAATTTCAGAAACTGACTCTTGAAACAAAGGTACAGGCAGCTTATAAAACCTGGAAAGCACAATATGATCAGCTTGCAGATATTAAAACAACAGATCTTCAGAATATGGACCTGGTTTATAATGGAATGATGACCAATTTTAGAAAAGGAAATATCAACCTTATTGAATTTACAGATTTCATGGATAGCTACCGGGAAACGGCGCTTCAAATTTATGATATGAAGAATGAGATCATGCAGGCAGCAGAACAACTTAACCAATTAGTACAAACGAAAATCTTCTATTAAACAATGAAAACTTATATTATCCCGGTATTGATGATCTTATCATTGATGGCCTGTTCAAAAAAGGAGGAAGAAAAAGAAAACCCGGCTCAAAAAGGGTTTGAACTTAGTAATACCATGATGAGCTCTATTTCGCTGGCAAAGGTGGAAAAAAAGAATATAGAGGATGAATATAGCTTTTATGGAAAGATCTCTGCAGATAAGAACAGCTATATAGACGTTTATCCATTGGTAGGGGGAAACGTTATGAGTGTAAATGTTGAACTTGGAGATTATGTGAGAAAAGGGCAGGTATTAGCTACAATAAGGAGTACAGAGCTTGCTGAAATTCAAAAAGATGTGAGTGATGCCAAAACAGACCTTGTAGTCGCAAAAAATAATCTTAGGGTTGCCAAAGAACTTTATGAAGGAAAACTGAATACGGAAAGAGATGTACTGGAAGCAAAAAGCCAGCTGCAGAAAGCCGAAGACCAGTTACAGAGAGCCACAGCTGTAAGCACTGTTTATAATGTGAAATCAGGAAATATATACAGTGTAGTAGCACCTATTAACGGCTATATTGTTCAGAAAAGTATCAATAAAGACATGCAGCTGAGAAGCGACCGAAGCGATAATATCTTTGATGTTGCTAATACTACTAATGTATGGGCAATTATGAATGTCAACGAATCGGATATAGACAAGATCAGTCTTGGAATGAAAGCTCAGGTATCTACACTTTCTTATCCGGACAAGGTTTTTGATGGGAAAATTGATAAAATATTTAAAATCATTGATCCGCAAACCAATGCCATGCAGGCAAGAGTTGTTCTGGACAATGCTAATGGATTATTGATTCCGGACAGTAAAGCAACGATAAAAGTTTCAAGCCTGGAAAGTAATACAATGTTAACAGTTCCTTCTAAAGCGGTAATTTTTGATGATAACAAAAGTTTTGTGGTAGTTTTTAAATCCAGAACAGATGTGAAAGTAAGAGAAGTTAAAGTACAGAAGCAAGTGGGAGATGTTACTTACATAGCAGATGGCCTTAAAGAAGGTGAAGAAGTAATTACCAACAATCAGCTTTTGATATATCGTTCTCTGAACAGCTGAAAATGGTAGTGATTTAAAATAAATTCTTTCAACGGCTTTTTTAGGTCTTCAATCTATCTATCATGAATAAATTTATAAAAAATATAATCGCTTTTTCGTTAAAAAATAAAGCATTTACCTTTATCTGGGGGGCTATTTTAGCGGTTGCCGGATTCATAAGTTTCAAAAATATGCCCATTGAAGCTTTTCCGGACGTTACCAATACCCAGATTGTAATCATTACCCAATGGAATGGGCGTAGTGCAGAAGAAGTAGAACGTTTTGTAACTACCCCCATAGAATTGGCGATGAGCCCGGTTCAGAAGAAAACCAGTGTGAGAAGTACCACTATGTTTGGGCTTTCCATTGTTAAAATTCTGTTTGATGATGGGGTGGATGATACTTTTGCCAGAAATCAGGTCAATAACCAATTAAGAACCATTAGCCTTCCTGACGAGGTAGACCCTGAAGTACAGCCACCCTACGGGCCAACCGGAGAAATTTTCAGATACACGCTGGAAAGCAAAACAAAAGATTCCCGTAAACTACTGACTCTCCAAAATTGGGTAATAGACCGTGCTCTAAGAGGCGTTCCCGGAGTAGCAGATATCAACGTTTTTGGTGGTCAGGACAAAGTATTTGAATTAAGTATTGATCCAAGAGCACTGGATAAATATAATCTGACACCACTTCAGGTGTATGATGCCGTAACCAAGAGTAACCTGAATGTTGGTGGAGATGTTATTGAAAAGAACGGGCAGGCTTATGTGGTAAGAGGAATTGGTTTGGTGAAATCTATTACAGATATCGGAAATATTACCATTCAGAATGATAGCGGAAATCCCGTTTTGGTAAAAAATGTAGCAGAAGTTCACGAAAGTTCTATGCCCAGAGTAGGACAGGCTGCACTGAACCATCATGATGATACTGTGGAAGGGATTGTGGTGATGAGAAAAGGAGAGAATCCAAGAGAAGTCTTGGTAGGGGTAAAAGCTAAAATTAAAGAACTGAATGAAAAAATTCTTCCGAAAGATGTGAAAATGGTGACCTTCTACGACAGAGATAACCTGATGGATTTCACTACTCACACGGTAATGCATAACCTGATTGAGGGTATTGTGCTGGTAACTGTGATCGTTCTGATTTTTATGGCGGATTGGAGAACTACATTAATCGTTTCTATCATTATTCCTTTATCCTTATTATTTGCCTTTTTATGTTTAAAACTGGCAGGAATGAGTGCTAATCTACTTTCCCTGGGAGCCGTAGACTTTGGAATCATCATTGATGGAGCCGTCGTCATGGTAGAAGGACTCTTTGTAATGCTAGACCACAAGGCTCATAAATATGGGATGGAAAAATTCAATAAACTGGCAAAAGGAGGTTGGATCAAACAAACAGGAACCGGTTTAGGAAAAGCCATTTTCTTTTCCAAACTGATTATCATTACCTCTCTGATCCCGATCTTCTCATTCCAGAAAGTGGAAGGAAAAATGTTTTCCCCATTAGCTTTTACTTTAGGATTTGCCCTGATGGGTGCTTTGATATTTACATTAACACTGGTTCCCGTACTTTCTCATATCCTTTTAAATAAAAACGTAAGAGAGAAAAACAACCCTTTTGTTAATTTCTGGGACAGAATTGTGCTAAAAGGTTTCAATGTAACTTTTAAACATAAAAAGATGAGCATGATTGTAGCCATCTCATTCCTTGCATTGACACTATTTTCCGGAAAATTCCTTGGAACGGAATTCTTACCACAGCTTAATGAAGGTTCCCTTTGGATTACAGCAGAAATGCCAATGAGCTCATCATTAAAAGAATCCCTGAAAACTGCGGATCTTCTGAAAAAAGATATTATGAGTTTCTCCGAAGTAACAGATGTGCTGGCTCAGACAGGAAGAAGTAATGATGGAACAGATCCCAACGGATTCGGATTTGTGCAGTTCGCTGTAAACCTTAAACCCAGAGAAGAATGGAAACGGAAGATCACTTATGATGAACTGATTAATGAAATAGATAAAAAGCTGAGAAGTTATCAGGGAATTACTTTCAACTATTCCCAGCCCATATCAGATAATGTAGCAGAAGCTGTAGCTGGTTTTAAAGCAGAAAACGGAATCAAGATTTACGGGGATAACTTAGAAACTTTAGACAAACTAGCGCATGAGGTTTTATTAAAAATTAAAGATGTTGAAGGGGTAAAAGATCCGGGAATCATTAAAAATATCGGCCAGCCGGAAGTAAGTGTGGTCTTAGACAGAGATAAAATGGCGGCTTACGGAGTGATGCCGGCAGATGCACAAGCCGTACTGGAAATGGCTTTTGGAGGTAAAACCGCTTCAGAAATGTTTGATGGAGAAAGAAAATTCCCGATTCGTCTTCGTTATTCTCAGGAATACAGAACAAATGAAAATGATATTGCTGCATTGATGGTTCCTACCCAGGATGGTGCAAAAATTCCTTTAAAAGAGATCAGTACCATTGTTAAAGATAATGGCGCTGCCTTTATTTACAGAGATAATATTAAAAGATATATTGGAGTAAAATTCTCCATTCGTG
>NZ_MAYF01000313.1 GCF_001684955.1 Chryseobacterium contaminans
GTGCCTTTTGTGGTAAAAAATCTTGAATGTTTCAGCATTCAAAGTATTTCTATTGTATTCTTTCAACTAAAAAATCAACAATGAAAATATATCAGATTTTCATAATGAGCCTTTTGTTGATGGCTGTTTCCTGCACCCTCGACAAAACTGATTATGAAAGCGAAATCAACACAGCCGTTCCGGAACATTACGAATTTAAAGAAGCCGCAAAAGTAAACACAGATGGTTATACCATAAGCATCGAGACATTAAACGGAACATTTTATCAGGGGTATAATGAAATCAGAGTAAAGATTACCAATACCCAGACCAACGAAAATATCAATGCTTCGGATGTTACTTTTCTACCCATCATGACAAAAACTGATGGAAGTAAAACTTCATGCCCTTATCAATATAATCTGAATTATAAAACGGAAGGGAAATATTATTCAGGATATTCTGTATTTACGGATAAAAGCAATATAGCAGCGAACTGGAAGCTTTATTTAAGTTTTACGATGAACCAAAAAATATATACGGTTAATAAAGATATTACCGTGAATGAACAGAGTAATAAAAACCTGAATATGACCTCATTTACAGGAAATGATGGTGAACAGTATTATATTGCTCTTATTTCCCCACAGAAGCCGGCAGTTGCAGAAAATAAACTGGTAGCAGGAATCTATAAATACCACAAACCTTCTGCTTCTCTGGGAACCTTTCCTGATCCTTCACAGTTTTCCTATTCAGAAGTGAAAGGATATACCTTGCAATTAGATCCAAGAATGCCGGAGCCTTCTATGGGAAACCATTCCTCTCCCAATAATAAAGATTTAATACAGGAGAATGATGGGTTGTATCATGGTGTGGTTAACTATACCATGACAGGAAACTGGACATTAAATTTTATCCTGTTAAATCAGAACGGAAAAATCATCAGGGGAACTAAGGTGTCTACTGATTTTACGCCAGGTGTTCCGGGAGCTAAAAGTGAACTGTTTATTGATACTTTATTCTAGTTCTATGAAACAGTTTGGAATGATACTGATGTTTTTGGGAATTCTAACCAATGCCCAAAACAGAAAAGCACGAAAAGACAGTATTACGCTTTTAGAGAAGGTAGAGGTAAAAAGAAACAAAAAGAAAATGGAAACGGATATGAAAATGTCTGTTTCTGTGGACGAATTTCTGGCCTCTTCAGACCAGATAAGCTTTATAAAACGGGGAGCATTTGCATGGGAACCTTTACTCAATAACATGAGCACAGAACGTTCTGTGGTTACCATTGACGGAATGCGAATTTTCGGTGCATGTACTGATAAAATGGATCCGGTGACTTCCTATCTGGAGAGTAACAATCTTTCAGCAATAGATATAAAATCAGGGCAGGAAGGAAGTTCTCATGGAGCTACAGTAGCCGGAAGTATTGATTTAAAAAGAAAAAGCACCCCTTTTGGTCTTGAAAAAAAGTGGAATGGCGCTTATCAGACAGGCTTTGAGTTTAATAATAAACAGTTTTTTAATCTGGGGAATATTTCCTATTCCGGGAATAAACTTGTAGTGGATGGAAGCATTTCCTTTCGGAAGGCAGGAAATTATGATGACGGAAATAACAATGAAGTCAATCATTCACAATATAATAAATTCAATACAGGAATTGGTATAGCTTATAAAACAAGCCCTTTATCTTCAGTAAGGGTAGATGCCATTTTTGATATGGCAAAAAATGTTGGATTTCCTGCATTACCTATGGATTTATGGCTTTCCAGAGCAATGATTACCTCAGCTTCTTATAAGCAGTTGTTTAAAGAAAGCCTGATTAAATCCTGGGATACCAAAATCTATTACAATACCATTGAGCATTATATGGATGATACCAAACGTCCTGAAAATCTTGTACACATGGATATGCCGGGATGGAGCACCACTTATGGACTGGTTTCTTCTTTGAATCTGAAAAAAGAAAGATATACTTCAGCTATAGAGCTCAATATGTACAATAATACCTCTATTGCAGAAATGCGGATGTATCCACAGGATAGAAAGAACAGAACCATGTTTGCGTACAGCTGGCCATGGGTAACAACACGCTTTGCAGGGCTTTCGATGAATAACAGCTGGGAAATATCAGATAAAAGCAAACTGAACGTTGGAGGATCTTTAGGACTGAACTATAATAAGTCCAAATATCCGGAGTTCAACTGGATTTTTCATCCGGGAGCATCTCAGCAAAAAACGAGAATCCTTCCCAGCTTACACGCAGGTTACCAATGTACAGAGAATCATTTTAGCTTTTCTGTTGGGACTGGTTATGGGCATAGAGCTCCTTCCGTTTCAGAAGGGTATGGCTATTATATCTACAATAGCTTTGACCGGTATGATTATGTCGGAAATCCGGATTTAAAAAATGAAATTTCCTATGAAACCAATGCCAGTGCAGGTTTTAAAAATGAAAAAATGAGTATTGAAGCCAAAGTAAACTACTTTTACATTCAGAATTACATCATCGGAAAAATTCTAAGCCTGGGAAGTCCCATGAATTACCAATCGGTAGGCGTGAAAGCTTATACTTCATTAGATCATGCCACACTTTTTAATATGGCTTTGAATGCAAACTATAATATTCTACCGGAACTCCATTGGAAGGGAACTTTAACTTATGCCCGTGGAAGAGATGATAAAGGGAAAAATTTACCTTTTATCCGTCCCTTGAGCTATTTGACTTCTCTACATTTTCACTACCACAATTTTGGAGCTCAGACCTCTGTAAACGGTGATTTTATCCAGCGTAATTACAGTCCTGAATATGGAGAAGATCAGACTCCGGCTTATGCGATCTGGAATTTCTCTGTGAACTATACTTTCAATATCAAAAATCTTAAAACTATTTTCCAGGTAGGCGCAGAAAACCTGTTAAACAAATATTACAGCACCTATGCAGATTGGGGAAATATCCCAAGAATGGGGCGTAATATCTATACTTCTTTACAATTTAATTTTTAATCAAAAACAACCACTAAAATTTTTACAATGCAAAACTTTAAAAAATATCTACTGGTATCTGCTTTTTCTTTAGGTTTAATTTCATGTCAGAATAGTGATGACAACCCTGTAGCCAATAATGTTACCCTTGAATTTAATAATACATTTAAGAATACAACCATTGTGCTTGGAGGATCCGCATCTGCTACTGCAACTACCAATATTTCTGCAGAAGGACAGGTTCACCACTTTTCAGAATTGAAATATGTCATCAGCAATATTCGTCTGATAAAAGCAGATGGTAATGAAGTTCCTTATAAAATTAATGACCTGGATCAGGGAGCTACAGTGATAGATCAGTCGAAACCGGAAACGCTTCGTTATATTTTAAGTAATATACCAGCGGGAGAATATAAAAGGATCAAATTCGGATTGGGAGTTAAAAGAGATCTGAATGTCCTGGATCAGGTCAGGTTTCCAAAATTCTATGCAACGGCAGGAGCTAATGATACGCAAATGATGTGGGAATGGGGTGCAGGGTATCGTTTTACCAAAATAGAAGGTTTCTATGGAACAGATAACAAACAGATGTCTATTCATACAGGAAGTACGATAAAAGGATCTGAAGGAAACTTCACTCAGGGAGTAGATGCTTACAGAGATATTACCTTAGACCTGCCTAAAAATGCAATAGTAGACAACAAAGCACCTAAAATTACTGTTAAAGCAGATTTTGATAAGCTATTGACGGGTAAGATCAATACCATTGTACTGGTTACGGGAACAGGATCAGATGGCAATGCCACTCCAAATATCCATACAGCCAATCAAATGATAAAGTTTGTGGATAACCTGGGCGGAAACGGTTCCAGTGATATTTCAGGGATGTTTTCAGTAAGTGGCGTTGAAAACTAGTTTTATATCAGCAATGGAAAAAGCACTAAGCATTTTAGCGATTTTTATCTTATTAATCTCTTGTAATAACGATCATTATGAGCCAATGCCGCTAGATAATCCTCAAATTTCACTTGATATTCCTTTAGGGTTTCCGGAACTCAATACTTCGGTGAATTCCAATAGGCCGACAAAATATGGAGTAGAATTGGGGAATAAGTTATTTCATGAAAAAAGGCTGAGTGCAGATAATACTATTTCCTGTTCCAGCTGTCATATTCAGGACAATGCTTTTGCTGATAACAATGCGCAGGCAATCGGTATTCAGAGCAGAGTAGGCCTAAGAAATGTACCGGCTATCCAGAATATGATGTTTATGAAGTTTTATAATTGGGACGGTAATATTCTTCAGTTGGAAAACCAGCCTTTGGTTCCTATTATCACTCATGAAGAAATGGGTTCTTCTATTTTGGAAGTTATAGGAAAAATAAAGGATGATGTAATGTATAAAGATTTGTTCAGAAAGGTATTTGGAGATGAAACCGTTACTCCGGAAAGGATTTATAAAAGTATTGCACAGTACGAATACACCTTGGTTTCCGCTAATAGCAAGTATGATAAAGTAAAACGAAATGAAGGGGAGACTTTTACAGAGAATGAAGCTCAGGGGTACAGGACTTTTCAACAAAAATGTGCAAGCTGCCATAGCACAGAGCTTTTTACCGATCAGAGTTTCAGAAATATTGGATTTCCTGTGAACACCAACACCAATGAAGCCGGACGTGGAAGAGTGACAGGGAAGCCGGAAGATTATATGAGCTTTAGGGTTCCTTCATTAAGAAATGTAGAATATACAGCTCCTTATGGAAGCTTCGGGCAATTTCCAACTTTAAGAGCGGTTCTTGATTATTTTGATAAAGGTGTTTTGAATGCAGATAACCTTGATCCTGTTTTTAAAAATAATGGAAACAGAATTCCTCTCACAGAACAGGACAAAACAAATCTTATCTTATTCATGAAAACCTTAAGCGACCCGGATTTTGTGAAAAAATAATCATTGATTATTCTATAAAATTCCTTGTTTAAATCCCGTTACAACCTAACGGGATTTTTCATGTTTATGTATTGATAATCATTTTATTCTGCATGACATTGTATCTGCCGGGAATTTTATATCTTTGCCGAAATTTGGTGAGCCGTAAAAAGCTCTTAAAAGGGAATCCGGTGAAAATCCGGAACAGACCCGCTGCTGTAAGCTCCGCACCAAAGTTTTTGAAGAATATATCCACTGTTTCTAAAAATGGGAAGGATTTCAAAAATGGAGTAAGTCAGAAGACCTGCCAGAATAAATAAACGTTTGACGCTTTCGTGGAATAAAGCTTAGGACTCCAATGATTCTGTGCAGTAATTGCTGTGCTTTGTCATTGCTTTTCTTATATCCATTAGCGTCATCATTATCCCTGAATGAGCTAATGGTGGCAAAACTGACTACATCTCAACTTCATAAAATTGTTTTCACAATAAGTGTGTTAACATCACAACTCCTGTTTTCTCAAACCAGGAAAAAAGATAGCATTAAAGGAGAAACTATAAAAGCGGTCAATATTTATAAAAAGAACTTTAAAGAAATCCTTCCGGCCCAGACTTTACAGGGAGAAGAGCTTGAAAGACTGAACAGTCATTCTGTTGCTGATGCGTTGAGGTATTTCTCAGGGGTTCAGATCAAAGACTATGGCGGAATGGGTGGTTTGAAGACCGTCAATATCCGAAGTATGGGAAGCCAGCATGTAGGCGTTTTCTATGACGGAATTCAATTAGGAAATGCCCAAAACGGACAGGTAGATCTGGGAAGATACTCTCTGGATGATCTCGAAGAAATTTCTTTGTACAACGGGCAGAAAAGTGAAATTTTCCAACCCGCAAAAGACTTTGGATCATCCGGATCGATTTATTTACAGCCAAAAACGCCAGTATTCACGGGAAACAGAAAAACCAATCTTACCATAAGAGCCAAAAGTGCTTCCATTGATTTATTTAATCCTTCTTTCCGGTTAGAACAAAAGATCTCAAAACGGATAGCAACGAGCTTCAGTGCAGAGTTTCTCCAAAGCGATGGTCTTTACAAATTTCGTTATAGCAGAAAATATCCCAATGGAGCCACAGCTTCGGATACTATTTCCAAAAGATATGATTCTGATATTAAGGCAAAACGTTTTGAAACATCTGTCAATGGAACGCTGAATAACGGAAGCTGGAACATCCGTGGTTACGGTTATATTTCAAACCGTGGTATTCCTGCACCTATTGTGAAAAACCGTTTTAAAGCAAGGGGGGCGAGAATGCTGGATGAAAATTATTTTGTACAGGCCAATTTCAGAAAAAAACTGTTTCCTAAATTTGAAACACAACTGAAGGCTAAGTTTGCTTATGACTACACTTATTTTAATGATACGGTAAGGTCTCAGGCACACTATCCTGCAAAAGATAGGTATATCCAACGGGAAGTTTATCTTTCGTCTTCCAATATATATTCTGTAAACTCCAATTGGGATGTGAGTGTAAGTGGAGATTTCCAGTACAATAATCTAGATGCTACTTTAAAAAACTTTTCTTATCCTACCCGTTATACAACCCTGGTTGCATTGGCTACTACCTATCAGTGGAACAGATTTAAATTCTTAGGAAGCCTGTTAGGGACATTTACTTCAGAAAAGGTAAAAATGAATTTCAAACCTGATGACAGAAGAGAATGGACCCCTGCTTTCTTTATGAGCTATCAGCCATCTTCAATCCCGGAACTTACCCTAAGAGCTTTCTATAAAAATATCTTCAGACTACCCACTTTTAATGACCTTTATTATACCAGTGTTGGCAATACTTTTCTGAATCCGGAATTTACCCACCAGTATGATGTAGGTTTTACCTATCAGAAAAAATATGATAAATCTTTATTCAAAGGGCTTTATGTAAAGGTTGACGGGTATTATAACAAAGTGACGGATAAGATTGTGGCCATCCCAACAACCAATATGTTCCGCTGGATGATGCTCAATCTTGGAAAGGTTGAAATTATGGGAGCAGACGTAAATGTTCAAACGGAATTAATGCTTGGGAATGTAAAATTTAGGCCTTTATTGGCTTATACCTACCAAAGTGCCCAGGATAAAACCATTACTAAAGGGTTTAAAGAGACCTATTATGGAGATCAAATCCCCTATACGCCAAGGCATAGCGGTTCTTTTACCCTGATGGCGGATTATAAAGACTGGAGTTTTAATTACAGTACAATCTATGTTGGGGAAAGATATGACGGACAGCAGGATAATATCCGCTATAACTATATTCAGCCCTGGTATACCCATGACCTTTCTGTCCAAAGAAAACTAAACCTTGCCGGGCATCCTTTTAAAATAAACCTTGAAATGAACAACGTCTTTAACCAATATTATGACGTTGTACTGAACTATCCCATGCCGGGAAGAAATTTCAGACTCACTTTAAACTTTACCCTATGAAAAAGCTAAACCTGTGTTTTTTATTTTCTGTATTCATTCTTCTTACGTCCTGCCGTACAGATGATACGGTGATTCCCATGGAAGTTGTGGAAGGCCTTAACCCTGTTGAAAAAACAACCATCAAAGGATTCTATGTACTGAATGAAGGAAATATGGGAAGTAATAAATGTACCCTTGATTTCTTTGATTATACCAAAGGAACCTATTTCAGGAATATTTACTCCGAAATCAATCCGAATGTTTTAAAAGAGCTGGGTGATGTAGGAAACGATATCAAGATCTACGGAAGCAAGATGTACATTGTAGTGAATGTTTCCAACACCATCGAAGTCCTTGAAGCGAAAACAGCCAAGCATATCAAATCCATTTATCTACAGAACTGCAGATATTTAACATTCAAGGATGGAAATGCTTATGCCAGCAGCTATGCCGGCCCTGTAGATATCAACCCATTAGCTCCCAAAGGAAAAGTTGTGGAAATAGACACTTTATCCTTGTCTATCAAAAGAGATGTAACGGTAGGATATCAGCCTGAAGAAATGGAAGTGGTCGGAAATCAGTTATTTGTAGCCAATTCCGGAGGATACATGGTTCCGGATTATGACAGAACCGTTTCAGTAATTGATCTGAATACTTTCACAGAAAAGAAAAAAATTGATGTCGCCATTAATCTTCACCGCCTTAAAAAAGACAATTACGGGGATCTGTATGTAACATCAAGAGGAGATTATTATAATGTTCCTTCCAATTTATACCTGATAGATGCAGCAACAGGAGCCATTAAAAAAGATTTTCATATTGCAGTGAGCGAAATGACCATCGTGAATGATAAGCTGTATTACTACGGAAATGAATTCAATTACAATACCCATTCCTATGTAAAAACATATGGAATTATAGATGTAAAGACAGAGCAGGTCATTTCCAACAGGATTATTGATAAGGAGTATGAAGACCTCATTAAAACACCATACGGAATTGCCGTAAATCCTATCACAGAAGACATTTATATTACAGATGCCCGAAACTATGTATCCATGGGGTTTGTATACTGCTTTGATAAAAACGGACATTTTAAATGGAAAACCGAAGGCGGAAATATCCCTGCCCACTTTGCTTTTTTATACAATTAAACAAAACTGATAGATATGAATAAAAAAACAATTAAGTATGTAGCAACCGGGTTTTTATCCCTTCTTCTAGCTGGGATGGTAGCCTCCTGTCAAAATGATGATGAGGTTACAGCGATTCCTACCGATCCGGAAGTAATTCCTCCTTCTTTTAAATTAGATACAGCTTATACCATTGAACGTTTCAGAGTATTGAGTATTCCTACCAATATTTCAGGAAAAGTTACCTGGAGTATTAAAGATTCCATTATTTCTGAAAATGCTGAACTGGAATTTATCAGTACCAAGGCCGCTACTTATCCTTTGACATTAAAGGTTGGAGCCAATACAATATTTCAATCCAAAATTGTAGTCACTAAAGAAGCCGGAACCCTGAGCAAATATATCTCCAAAGTATTTGATTTCCGTCCTGCTGTTGGCCAGTTCACGAATGATATTCCTGAATATGAGTTAGGCAATACCGAGGCAGATATGATTAAGAAGGCCAATAGTTATCTGGTAGGTTCCAACCCTTCAATGGTGAGCCTTGGAGGATATGGAGGCTATGTAGTGTTTGGTTTCGATCATACCATTCCGAATATGGAAGGAAGAGATTTTAAAGTGCTTGGAAATGCATTCTTCGGAAATTCTGCCAATGATCCCCGTTCAGGAAACTGTGAGCCGGGAATTATCATGGTGGCATACGACAAAAACAAAAACGGTAAGCCGGATGATAATGAATGGTATGAAATTGCAGGCAGTGAATACTTTAAAAATGAAACCCTGAAAAATTACGGGATCACTTACTTCAAACCTGATGAAAATAAAACCCCTGTACCTGGAAACGATAGCTGGCAATCTGATGTGGAATACATCAAATGGCAGGACAATACCGGAAATACAGGTTTTAAAACCAAAATGGTTTTCCATGCACAAAGCTATTATCCATTATGGCTGTCAGATGTATCCTATAGCTTTACAGGAACACTCCTTAAAAATAATTATTACGATCAGAGCGGGACTGGAAACTATTGGGTAGGGAAGTCTTATGATTTCGGCTATGCAGATAATGCTCCCAATAATGATGAAGCATCCAATATCGATATTTCCTGGGCTGTTGACAAGAACGGAAAATATGTAAAGCTTCCGGGAATCGATTTTGTAAAAGTTTACACCGGAGTAAATCAGGAAGCTGGATGGCTGGGTGAAGTATCTACAGAAGTAGCAGGAGCTTACGACTTGCATTTCAAAAAATAACAAACGTAACCTATATAAAATATATAAAATAAGTAAGAATGAAAAAGTTTTACCTTTTTACCGTACTTTTTCTGTTTGCATTTTTCACAAATGCCCAGATAAAAGTGCAGGGAGTACCCCGGGATGATATTTCGGTCAATACTCCTTTAACCACTACCAATATTACAAATACGATCAGTTTTTCTGATATCCAGTATTGGGTAGGAACAGGCTCCAATCAGGCAGCATTTGTGGTGCAGTGGAATGACAGCAAGAATCCTGATGCTCTGGTATGGGGATTCAGATGGGATGGAAATGCTACAGGAGAAGATATGCTAAAAGCGATTGCAAAAGCAGACCACCGATTTTTTACACTCTTGTATCCGGGAACTCCATACGGAACAGCTGTAGGCGGGCTTGGATTTGATCTGAATGAGCAAGATTCCAATGCACTTGTTAAAAATGGAAATGCAACGTATCCGCTGTATCCGGTGGATGGTGTTATAAAGACTACAGCTTATGATTTCGATGATTACACGGCAAAAGATATAAATGACCACTGGAACTCTGGCTGGAATAACGGGTTCTGGTCTTATATGGTGAAAGATCCGGCAGATCCTGACTTTGCTTCTTCAGGTTCCGGATCTACAGGACGTATCCTTCAAAACGGATCATGGGATGTATGGAATTACAGCCCTGCTTTTCAAACCCCTCCCATAGCTACTTTAACACCGGTTTCTCCTTATGTTGGTACGACCAGTTTTACCAATGGATTTTTTATGGTCAATGAAGACTGGTTCGGGCATGGTAATGGATCTGTTAACTTTATTGATAACAATGGGCAGATCAACTATCGTGCTTACAGCGCTGTAAATAATAACCATGCCTTCGGAGCTACTACATCACACGGAACCATTTATGGAGATAAATTCTATTTCGTTTCCAAGCAGGCTGCTGATGGTGGAGATACCCAATATACACCGGGAGGAAGATTAGTAGTGGCTAATGCCAAGACCTTACAGAAAATTGCAACATTTAATACCATTGGAACAGCAGACGGAAGATCCTTTCTTGGGGTTAATGAACATAAAGGATACATCGGAACATCTAAAGGAATTTATTTATTTGATATCGATAATCTGCAGGTAGGAAGCCTAATCAATGGAACAGCTACTGCACAGATAGGAAATATGATCCGTACTTCAAAATATGTTTTTGCGGTGAATCAAACGGCAGGAATCCATATTATTGATCCTAATACAGATACGGTTATCAATACCATCGCAGGTTCTTTCCATTCTATTGTTCAGGCTAAAGACGGAAGTATCTGGGCCATCCAGAGCCAGAAACTAGCCAATATTGATCCCGCGACTTTTGCAGTTCAATACTATAACATTCCAAATTCAACCTATTCAGGTTCATGGGGAGCATGGAATGCAGGAAGTTTTACAGCAAGTAATACTGAGAATACTTTGTATTGGATGAAAGCAGGAAATCAGATTGCAAAATTTGATGTTACCGGCAAAGTATTCAATGAAACATTTATTACACTACCTGGACAGTCAGGAACTTATAAACAGATTCCTTACGGTGCAGCACTACGTGTAAACCCGGCTAACGGAAATCTTGTTGCCAATACTACAGAAAGCGGATATGGAGCTCATTTCCAGAAGAATTGGATTCATACATTTAATGCAAGCGGGACCCTTATTGATACCAAAGTCTTGAATGATTATTATTGGTTCCCTTCAGTAGCAGTTTTCCCGGATAATACAGCCCCAGTGATAAGCAATACTTTCCCATCACAGGTTGCAGCCTCCGGTATTACAGCTATTGATCTGAAAACTTTGGTTTCTGACGAAGACAGCTTTGGATCTTCTATTGTAAAGACAATTAAATCAAATAGCAATCCATCAGTAGTTTCTGCTGATATCAATGTTAATGAAGAGCTGGTACTTACTCCGATAGGTTTTGGAACTGCTGATATTGTAATCAGTTTCAATTCAAACGGGAAAGTGGTAGAAAAAACACTTAAAGTAAACAGTACTACTTCTACATTAGCTACAGCAGAGGTTAAAAAGATTGAATTCAGCATTTATCCAAATCCTGTTACAGACATTCTGTATATCAAAACACAGGAAAAAGTGGTAAATGTTTCCATTTACGATATTTCAGGTAAACTTATCAATACCCAGTACAATAATGGGCAGGTAAATGTAAGCACATTACCAAAAGGGATGTACATTCTAAAAGCAACAACTGATAAAGCTGTATACCAGCAAAAACTGATTAAAAATTAATTTTAGCATAGCTAATTTTTGTTTCACTCTGACCCGGTCCAGAAATTGGCCGGGTTTTTTATGAAGAAATCGGAAGTGTTTTTTTAGTACCATCAAAAAAGATAAAAAATTGATGTTTTTATTCTAAAATTTATAGGACATTTTTTGGAAAAAAATCAGGACTTACACCCTTTCGGTTATTGAGGTTGTAGAGTCCATGTAGAGTGTTTGGAGTACGATGGATATTATAACTGTTGTATCTAAGGTGTATGTGTATTTTTGGAGATCGAGGTACCGAAAATATACTTTTGCTACAAAATCAAACCAAATGAAAAACAGAAAAAATTATTTATTATCCTTGATATTCTTTGCGAATATTGTATTCTCTCAAGTAGGTATAGGTACGGCCAACCCCAGGGGTGCGTTAGACATCAATAAAGAAACCACCAACAATATGGGGTTGGTTCTTCCTACCAATGCCGATCCTAAAAATATGATCAATCCCAAAGGAGGAGATGTTGCGATAGGAACAATTATGTATGATTCCACACTGAGCTGTGTAAGGGTTTTTAAACCTACAGGATGGTCCAATTGTCTTTGTGACCAATGTAGCCCTACACCTGGCCCTGGTTTTACTTTAGACTGTTCCAGTGGAACCCTTAGCGGAACTTTTACTGCAGGAACTCAGGCCAATGGCACTAAAGTAATTAATTACACCAATGCAACAGGTCAATCATATCCAGGTATAGCAGCCACCTCTTCGGGAGTTTCAGGCCTTGTGGCTTCGGCAGGTGCTGGTACTTTGGCGAATGGCAGCGGAAGTATCTCCCTTAATATTTCCGGAAATCCGTCTTCTTCGGGGACAGCATCATTTACCATCAATGTGGCAGGTCAGTCTTGTAGCTTTTCTGTGAATGTAAATGCGGGCGTGATTCCCAAAAGAGTAATCTTATCTTTAGGAGGTGGGATGTATACTCCTAATCCGGGGAATACAACAGCACCTACAACAATATTGCAGTCATCAGCAAATTTCAGTCCTACGGGAACTGTTCCATCGCAGGGATTTGATATTAAATCTGTAGGAACAGCAGCAGGAAATCTTGCAGCAAACATAGCCACATACAATCCGTATATGATTATTTTCACCTGGGATTATTCTTCTAATGCAGCAGATGCTCTGGCTCTCAAAAACTATCTGGATAAAGGGGGTAGAGCAATGATTTTCTTACAACAAGCTCAACCCAATCAATTATTAAATCAGATATTTGGCGGAACCACTACCAATAATGCTGCTACCGGAACTGGTCTTGTAAAACCCATAGCTAATCTCAGCCATCCTATCCTTAATGGCCCGTTTGGCGATGCAAGAGGAAAACTGGTGGGAGATGATAATGATGACTCCAGCTCTTATACGAATGTTAATATCAACAGTTCCAATGTTGATATTATCTCCACAAACAATGGCCAGATGGTAGGTTTCATTCATAAGACATACAAACTCTTCTTCTGGGGTGACGGTGGATTTCCATTAGGAGCGGTAAGTAATACCTCTGCAGCATCATATCCGGCAGGCATAGACTCCTCCGGGAAGCCTCTCCCGAAAACCAATTTTGGTACCGGTGCATCAGCTTCATCAGCAGTGTACAACAGTATTTTATACGCCAATGCAGTTGCATGGATGATGCAGTAAATAAAGTTAACATTCCTATTAATATTTGTTTGGGCACTGGAAATCTTAAAACAGTTTTGGTTTAACATCACAAGTCTATTTTAAATTGTACACAAGTGCGGATAAGGCAGGTTTTCATTAACCTGTCTTATTTTTGTATTAATTTTTAAAGATGTCAATAATTGATAATGCTGTATTTACAGTATATATAGAAAAAGCGGCAGGCTTTTTTTTAGCCTGCCGCTTATGGCATGTTGAATTATTTATTTAAGTAAAACCTTACTTGAATGCGTTTTCCCGTCCTTAGTCTGAAGTTTTATAATATAAAGTCCTTCAGGCTGGTTGGTTTCAAACGTATTGGAATTTAATTTGGTACGGAATACCTCTTTTCCGGATGTGTTGATAAGAGTAACCTCTGACCCTTCCACTTTTAAATTTTTATCCAGAGTAACCTGACCATTTTGACCGTGGGCCATAAAACTGATGAAAGGATCTCTGTATTGATATCCGTAATATACTCTAAGCTCACCACCTAAACTTAATAAACCAGCATTTACGTTGATCTTAATACGGTCATAAGGCTTGTTCATCGTAAGCTCAATTTCCCCTCTGCTTGGATCATCGGCCCCAAGCTTTAAAATATCATTGTTCAGGTTTTGATAATCATTGTTAGAAACATCTCCATTGAATGTTTCAATGGATACGCCGCCTAATACCTGCGCATTTAATGGAGTTCCGTTTGAACCGATACCAATAACCAACTTATTGGTGTAAGCGCTGTTAGGGAAAATCAGTGTTTGTTCAGTACGTGCCAATAAACCAATGGATACCTGTAAAACAGAATAATCAGCTTCGTTAGGGCCAACTGCATTCAATGGATTCACAACTCCACACCCAATGCATACGCCATGCACCTGATTTGTTTGGGCACTTGCATAATATTTTACAATTTGTGCAAATGACATGTTACTTGCTAGAAACAATAAAGAAGCGAAAACGGCAGTCTTAATACTGCGTGGACTCAATAATAAATTAGTTTTCATATATAAAAATTTTGATTTTTAGTTTTTTGTAAATTTATAAATAAAATAATTATGTTGAATAATTTATTTCAGTTTTTTGTGATTTAATAAAAATTGATTTTCATAAACAGTTTTTTTAGTTTTTAAGTTAATCGTATTTTTACTTCACTTACTTAATAAGGATTTTCTTAGAATATATTTTTCCTTCTTTTGTTTGAAGCTTCATTATGTAAACTCCTTCAGGCTGATTAGAATCAAATGTGTTATTTCTGAGTTTTGAACGATGAACCTCTTTTCCTGAAACATTTGTTAAGGAAATCTCAGAACCTTCTACATCAATATTTCCATTTATAGTAATCTGTCCATTCTGGCTATGGACTAACAGGTGAATGAGTGGGTCCTGGTAGGCATAATAAATTCTGAATCCGCCACCAAGGCTTAGCACTCCTCCGGTTAATCCAATTCTTATTCCGTCATAAGGTTTTGTAGGCTTGAACTCTACTGTACCTCTGTTTGGGGTTGCTCCCAGCTTTAGAAGGCTTATATCTATTGTTCTGCGGTCTTCGTTAGAAGTCCCTCCGTTCATTGTTTCAAGGGTTACACCACTCAATAATTGTACGGATAAAGGAATGTTATCCGTTCCGATTCCTACAACAAGCCTTGTGTCGGCTCTAAGATCCGGAAAAATTAATGTCTGCTGAATTCCGCCTAATAAAGCTGTTCCTAATACCATTGTTGAATAATCATCCTCATTTCCTCCAACAGCATTTAACGGATTATCCACACGGCAGCCTAAGCATGCTACTCCAAATACACCCGAGCTTTGAGCATGAGCATATATCCTGTCCTGTCCAAATAAAAGGTGAGTGGAGAATAAGCAGAATGCAATTAAAGCGCTTTGAAAGGAGAGTTTGTCTCTCAAAAGTAAATTAAATTTCATGTTATTAATTTTTAGATGAATAGTTTTATTCAAATTTAAGGAATAAAAGAGCTCCAAAAAATAATATTTCCAAATTTGGTGATATTTTTAATAAAATTTAATATTCCTCAAGATAATTAAATCAAATATGTTTTTTATCAATAAGGGGAGTTGGAATTTTGAAAATATTGAAAGAAAAGAATTCCGAAGTAAGATGGAAAAGGGGATGAAAACAAAAAAAAGGACTTTTTTTAAAGTCCTTTTTGGTAGCCCGTAGGGGAATCGAACCCCTCTTACCAGAATGAAAATCTGAGGTCCTAACCGATAGACGAACGGGCCCTCTATCTTCCACTACCGAAATAGTGTGTTAGCTTTTGTTTTTATAAGTATCAACTCTTAGTTTGTAGCCCGTAGGGGAATCGAACCCCTCTTACCAGAATGAAAATCTGAGGTCCTAACCGATAGACGAACGGGCCGGTTAGTTGTGTGAAGTAATAGCTTTCTACTTTGTTTTTAAAAACCACTGTAAAAGTTCAGTGGTTTTTAAAAATTAAGTAGCCCGTAGGGGAATCGAACCCCTCTTACCAGAATGAAAATCTGAGGTCCTAACCGATAGACGAACGGGCCGCTATACTTTTACGCTAATTTATTAACGTGCTTTGTTAATTTGCTTTTTAAGTTAGCCGCTTTGTTTTTGTGGATAATATTTTTCTTAGCTAATTTATCCAATAAAGCGATAACTTTTGGCAGTTGCTCTGTTGCAGCAGCTTTATTCTCCTCATTTCTTAAGGCTTTCAATGCTGTTCTAGCAGTCTTGTGATAATATCTATTACGAAGTCTTCTAGTCTCGTTCTGTCTGATTCTCTTTAATGCTGATTTATGATTTGCCATATCGTTCAAATGTGAGTGCAAAACTATAAACTTTTTTTTAAACTACCAAATTTATTTTGAAAAAATTTAATTTTCTTCTGAAAGGTACTTTCTAAGCTTATCTATTGCTTGTTCTATTTTTAAATTTTCCTGTTCTTTTTCTATTTTTTTGATCGTGTTTCCCAACATGATCAGTGCGTTGTTCCATTCTCCAGTCGTATTGGTGAAAGTAAGTCCGTCTATTGTTACTTCAAAAGCAACCCTTTCTCCTGTCCTGTAAAGTCTGAAACTTATTTTATCATCCTTGCCTGTAATCCCTTCTTCATTGATTTGTAAATCATAACTTTTTGGGTTAGAGTGGATTTTCTTAAAAAGCAATTTTGCTTCTTGTATTTTTAAATCCGGCATGATATAAAATTTGATAATCTGTAGTTTCCTACAGACTGAGGGTTATCAATAATATTTTTCATCAGTGTAACCATATTGGCATGACCAATTATGGTTAAATTTATTAAAAAATTTTTGCAAATATAATGCTTTTATGACACATAACATAAACAGAGTGGTTTTTTAGAGTAAAAATCATGATATTTTTATCTGAATAACAATAAGTAGTTTAATACCAGTATATTATTATTTGAAATTTTTGTGCCCAATTTTAAAACTTAATTAGAAATATCAAGTGAATACGCTGGAATGAAAAACGTATTCTTATTTTACATTGGAGTTGTTAGCAGAAAAATGCCTTTAGCTATCTGATAGATGAGTTTTGTTAAAGATGTTTATCCGTGTGATTTCTCTGAGGGATTTCGATTAATAAGAAAACAAATCACTAAAATAGATTAATGATAAAATAAAAAAGAGAAACGATATTTATCGTTTCTCTTTTTGGTAGCCTATAGGGGAATCGAACCCCTGTTGCAAGAATGAAAATCTTGAGTCCTGACCACTAGACGAATAGGCCAAATTTTGAGGTTGCAAAAGTAGAAAAAGCTTTTGAAACTTCAAAATTATTTTTTAGTTATTTATAAACTTTTTGAATCACGGTATTTTTAATTCCTTTGGCCTCAACCTCTTTCTGTAATTTTACCGCATCTTCCAATGTATAAACCTTTCCATAAGTATAATAGAAAACACCATTGTCTTTCTCTCTTTCCACATCTTTAAGGTTCTGAAGGATGTATGAATTTCCATTCAGTTTTTCGCCGGTATATACCTCCAATGTATAATACCCCATACTTATTCTCTGGTTAGGCATAAATCCTACCGCAAATGCATTCCTGAATCCTGCATCTTTGGCTGTTTTAAGATTAATATCTTTTACAGAAGCCATATTGGTTACTGCATAATAGTATTTGTATTGCCCGTTTTCTTTTAGAGTAAGAATATAGTTCAACCCTTTCAACGCAGGGTCGTTTTCATTATATTTTGTAGGAGAACTCATCAGCAATATTCTGAAATCATTCTTCAGTGGAGTTTCTGCTGGTTTTTCAGGTTCCGGTTTTTTAGCCGTAAAGGATCCGCCTGTTTTTCTGTCGATTGCTTTTTTATAATCAATGATGGCATTATAGATACTTTCTGCAATTTCAGTCTGACCTTTTTCAGAGGCTATATAATGGCTTTCTTCAGGATGGTTGATAAAACCTGTTTCTATCAGTACAGAAGGCATGGCATTCATTCTAAGAACGTGAAGGTTTTTCTGGAAAACACCTCTTGAAGATCTTTTATCTTTATTTACAAAGTTATCTTCTACCAATCCACCTAAAAGAAGACTTGATTCCAGGTATTTACTCTGCTGCAGCTTCAATGCAATTAAAGATTCAGGAGAATCAGGATTATAAGACCCAAATATTTGTTTGTCTTTTTCATCCAGGTAAATCACGTCGTTTTCTCTTTTGGCAACTTCCAGGTTCTCATTGTTTTGGTTAGGTCCCTGTACATAAGTTTCTGTACCATAAGCTGTAGGTCTTGCAGAAGAATTACAGTGAATGGATATAAATAAATCCGCCTTGCTTCTGTTGGCAAGATTTGTTCTGTCCGATAGGGAAGGGTATTCATCAATCTTTCTGGTATAGATTACTTTGAAATCCCTGTTTTTTTCAAGCATGGCTCCTACCTTTAAAGTAATAGCAAGAGTAATGTCTTTTTCTGCTATTCGTCCAATATCTGAATAAGTCCTGTTGGCTCCGTGATCACTTCCTCCGTGTCCCGCATCAAGAACTAGTGTGAACTTCTTTTGAGAGAAAATAAAGTTACTGATTAAGAGAAGGAGAAATGATAAAATTATTTTAAAATTTTGTTTGTGCATCTTACAGTTATAAAAATTATATTAATTTTGGGCCTTAATTATATAGAATAAAATTGGCCAAAACCGTCCTCAAAAATATATTACAAATTTTAATTATCCTAATTTTTAACAATTTTTTAGCACAGAAAACCCCTGAAAAATTGCCTAAAAATACGGTTAAAGATACTATTTCCAAAAAGGATACCATTGTTGCTAAAAAAGAAGCTTTGGATGATGTACTTCAAACAAAAGCAGATGATCAGCGACGTGATATTCCTAAAAAAATGACATTCCTTAATAAGAATGCCCAGGTAAAATATCAGGATATGCAGATTGATGCGGATTATATTTCCATTGATGATAATAAAAACCTGATCTATGCCAGAGGAAAACTGGATTCTTTAGGAAAGATCATAGAGCCTGTAGTGACTACTCAAGCCGGAAAAAAGTACGAAACCAACGAATTTAGCTATAATACGAAAACTAAGCAGGCCATTGCTTTTAATGCAAGAACAGAGGAAAGTGAAGGTGTGATTATAGCCCAGAAAACAAAAAAATACAACGATTCGGTGTTTGCTATGAGAAAGGCAGATTATACCACCGATGAGTATTTTGTGAAGAAAAAAGATACGGCAGCGGATTATTTTATGCGAGCTTCCAATATCAAGCTTATAAAATCAAAAAATAAATCTCAAATCGTTACAGGGCCTATTCAAATGTACATAGAACAGGTTCCTACGCCACTTGTTATGCCTTTTGCCATATTGCCGTTCTCAGATAAAAGAGCAGCCGGTATTTTGATCCCTAGTTTCGGAGAAAGGGAAGATGTAGGTTTCTTCCTGAACGGTATCGGGTATTACCAGCCGATTGGAGAACATTTTGACCTTAAAGTATTGGCGGATATTTATACCAAAGGAAGCTGGAACCTGCGGCCACAGATGAATTATCAGAAAAAGTACCGCTATTCCGGAAGTTTCAATGCAGACATTGGAACAATGGTAAGAGGAATCAAAGGACTGGATGATTATACTAAAAACAGTACTTATAGAATCAGCTGGTCACATGCTCAGGATTCCAAAGCTAATCCTTTCCTTACATTCAGTGCATCTGTGGATATTGTAAGCACAAAGTTTTATAATAATCCACTTAACAACAACTATATTTTCAATCAGAATGTATTGAATACTCAGCAAAATTCAACAATAACTCTTACGAAAAGATTTCTGAAACTGCCGGTAACGATTACTGGAACGGCATCTTACTCTCAGAACTTTGCAACAGGGCTGGCAGATCTTCGTCTTCCACAAATGAATGTGGCTGTGAATCAGTTTTATCTGTTTAAATCAAAATCAGGAGTTAGACAAGGGCTTATTGAAAATATTACCGTAAATACAGGTTTTAACCTTACGAATTTTGTGAACACTCAGGAAAATGAATTGTTCAAAAAAGAAATGTGGGATAAAATGCAGACAGGGCTTAAGAACAATATTGCTTTAGCTACCAATACTACTTTAGCCAAATATTTTACATTCAGTTTAAGTGCTAATATTGATAATGCTTTAACTACGAAAACATTAAACAGGTATTATGATCCTGTAAAAAATGTAACCGTAGATGAAATTAATAAAAAATTTGCAGGATATTCTTCATTCTCAACCACAGCGAGTCTTCAGACTACATTGTATGGGATGATGAAATTTAAGAAAGGATCAATTATAGAAGCGGTGAGACATATGGTAACTCCAAGTATCGGGTTTACTTACTCTCCGGACTTTTCAAGTCCTAATTTCGGATATTATAAGAATTATTATAATGCTTCCGGGGCGCTTACTCCTTATTCTATTTTTGAAAAAGGGATCATTGGCAGCCCATCAAACAGCTTGGTAGGTGCTTTAGGTTTCAATATCGGAAACAATATCGAAATGAAGGTAAAATCTAAAAGTGATTCTACCGGAGTAAAAAAAGTGAAAATCTTCGAATCTTTAAACCTTTCGGGAAGCTACAACTTTGCTGCTAAAGATCACCCTTGGTCTATTTTCACTATTAACGGGCAGTCTTCATTCTTTAATAATAAACTTACAGTGAATACAAGCCTTTCTCTTGATCCATATAAAATTGAGTTCATTCCGGGACAAGATCAGGGGATCAGAACTGAGAAGTTTGGTGGATTCAGTGTACAGGGATTCAATGTTCAGCTATCTTATCCTTTAAGCAGCGAAATATTCGGAGAAAAAACAGATTATGCTAAGAAATATTCTTCAAAAGGAGAGATCAGAAATGAGAACTATTATTTTGATGATGATAACTATGCACGCTTCGATCAGGCATGGACTTTGAATATTAATGCCAATTATGCTTACTCAAAAGGTCTCAACAGATTCGGAAGTAAAATTGCTTCCATAGGTTTGGATGGAAGTATTAAGCTTACTCCCTACTGGAATGTTACCGGAAGTACCCATTATGACCTGGTGACTAAAGAATTGGCCTATACAAGAATTGGTTTTTCAAGAGATCAGCGAAGTTTTACCATTAATTTTAACTGGGTGCCTTTTGGACAATATAAAGTGTATGACTTCTTTATCGGGATCAAAGCCAATATCTTAAGCGATGCATTGAAGTATAAAGACAGAAGCTTTACACAGCCAAATGCACCTTTCTAATATCAGATTGGCATTTGACAATATAAATTTTATATTTGCAACCAAATAAATCTAACGAGATTATCATGAAATTGCTTAACTTATGGTTGGCAATGGAGATGGTCTTACAAAAAATAAATATCCATTATGAAACAGATAATCAACACGGTGAATGCACCTGCAGCTATCGGACCTTATTCACAAGCCAATATGGCGAACGGAGTTTTATATATCTCCGGACAGATCCCTGTAGATCCTGCAACGGGTAAATTGGTAGAAGGAATAGAAAAGGAAACGCATCAGGTAATGAAGAACCTTGAGGCTATCCTTACTGAAGCTGGAATGACTTTTAAAAATGTTGTAAAAGCAACCATCTTTCTTAAGAGTATGGATGACTTTGCAGTAATGAATGATATTTATGCTTCTTATTTAGATGCAGAAAGCTACCCGGCACGTGAAACTGTTCAGGTTTCTTGTCTGCCTAAAAATGTGGATATTGAAATTTCTATGATCGCACATCAGGATTAATGAACTTTATAAGAAATACATTTGCGGTATTGGTAGGTCTTGGGATCACAGGGCTTATAATTACTCTTGGTATAAGGGCTTTCCCGCAATGGGTTACTTTCGAAGCTTTTGCTCCGTTCGAGCACTGGCAGAGATTTCTTTTCAGTATGAAAGACGATAAGGCCTTTTTTGGCTTTCTTTTGTTTATTTCCGGACTGGGAACTACCATTGGTGGAGTAGCAACGGCAATCATCGTTAAATATGCTAAAGTGGCATATGCTATTCTGATCGGTTTCATCATGCTTTTCATCGCTATGCTGGATGTTATTATTTTTCCTTATCATCCTACATTTTATAAGATTTCAATCTTCCTTACCTTTTTCCCTTTTTCCTGGATTGGAGGTAAGATTGTTGAAGTGATCTATGAGCGGAATAAAAAGAAAAGAATCGCTGAGAAAATGAATAAACCTAAGTAAAGAATAAAAAAACGCTGCAAATATTTGCAGCGTTTTTCTTTGATATGAAAATAACTATTGTTCTGTTATTGATTAAGGCATTTTAAATCCTTTTGTATACATTCTTCCGTAGTCATCCACAAATTTCACCTGTACATTTCCTTGGTATTTGCTAAGGATATTTTCGATGTCTTTTTGTGAGTTTACCGGTTTCCCATTTACTTCAATGATGATATAGTTGTCTACGATTCCGATTTTAGCCATTTCGCCACCTTCAGATACATTTTTAGTAACAACACCACTATTTAATCCATATTCAGTTTTGAATCTTTCGTTAAGAGGATCAAATTCGGCTCCGATTTTTTCCGTTACACTAAGGTCTGCTTTGGTTCTTGTAGAGGTACCACCCTTCTGGTCTCTTAAAGTTACACTTGTTGTTGCTTCTTTACCATTTCTTGAATATGTTACCTGAACCTTATCCCCAGGACGTTTGCTTCCGATTGACATAGAAAGGTCTGCAAAATCAGTGATATCATAATTATCAATTTTTGTAATGATATCTCCTTTTTTCAGTCCTGCATCTTCTGCACCACTGTTATCACCAAATCCTGTAACATACACTCCGCTACCTGATTTAATATTAGTTTTGAATTGTCTGTTATAAGCCTGAACTTGCTGATCATTGGAAAGATCTAATGATGAAACCCCTAAGAATCCTCTCTGTACGATACCGAATTTCTTGATGTCCTCAACAATTTTTCTTGCCAGGTTAGATGGTACAGCAAATCCGTATCCCTGATAATATCCTGTTGTAGACTGAATTGCAGAGTTGATACCGATAAGTTCTCCATTAGTATTTACCAAAGCTCCTCCGGAGTTCCCTGGGTTGATAGCCGCATCCGTCTGAATGAAGCTTTCAATTGGGTTGCTTGCTTTCCCCTGGCTTCCTAAAATCCCAATTCCTCTTCCTTTAGCAGAAACAATACCTGCCGTTACAGTGGAATTTAATCCTAGTGGATTTCCTACTGCCAATACCCATTGTCCAACATCAATATTGTCAGAGTTTGCAAAATTTAGATAAGGAAGTCCTTTCTCTTCAATTTTTAATAAAGAAATATCTGTATTAGGATCGGTTCCTACTAGAGTTGCGATATATGATTTTTTGTTGCTCAGGACCACTTCCAGTTTATTAGCACCAGCTACTACATGGTTATTTGAGATGATATACCCGTCAGGAGAAATAATGACACCAGAACCCATTCCTGAAGGCATATTGTCCGGAGTCTGCTGTTGTTTTTGCCTTTGCTGGCCTCTTCCTCCGAACGGATCTCCGAAGAAATAATCGAACAGATCCTGTTCAGTAGCTCTGCTTGCCGTTCTGCTTTGGTAATTTTTAATGGTAACTACAGCCGGAACAGTTGTTTTAGCTGCTTTCACAAAGTCATCACCCACTGCACCCGTATTCATTCCTGCGAATGTTGTGTTAGGGGCCGATGTTGTGAAAAATGATTGATCTCCATTATTGGAGCCGT
>NZ_MAYF01000314.1 GCF_001684955.1 Chryseobacterium contaminans
TAACGAATTAGACCTGTTCATTGAAAAATTGCAAAAAAGCAACAAGTTTGTTTTCAGAAAAATTTCTCAATATCCAAAGATTAATGAAGTACTGAATTAATCGAAGGCTTAAGAAAATCTGTTTTCCATGAGTTTAAACTTTGAACCTTAGCCTAAATTTCAGAAATTTGCATGTATGAGTATTAAGGAAAATTATAAAAAAATACAGGATCAGCTTACAGCAGATGTTCAACTGGTTGCCGTTTCAAAAACGCATCCGGTTTCTGCTATTCAGGAGGTATATGATCTTGGTCAAAGGATTTTTGGCGAAAATAAGGTTCAGGAACTGATGGAAAAAGCTCCTCTCCTGCCGCAGGACATCCAGTGGCATCTGATTGGACATCTTCAAACCAATAAAGTAAAGTATATTGCGCCGTTCATAGATACCATTCAAAGTGTGGATTCAGAGAAGCTATTGTCTGAAATCAACAAAGAAGCTGGTAAGAACAACAGATCTATTAAAGTATTACTTCAGGTAAAAATTGCAGCAGAGGAAAGCAAATTCGGGCTTGAAACTTCAGAAGCAAAAGCACTTTTCCAACAGTATATTGATGGCAATTTCCCACATATTGAAATTACCGGATTAATGGGAATGGCAACTTTTACTGATAATGAACCACAGATCAGAAAAGAATTTTTAACTTTAAAGGCACTTTTTGATGAATTAAATCAACTAAAACCTTTAGAAACCTTATCAATGGGAATGAGTGATGATTTCCCAACAGCAATTGAATGTGGTGCGAATTCTGTAAGAGTAGGATCTGCAATTTTCGGAAGAAGAGACTATTCCCAATAGAATATTTACAGAATATTTAGGTATGATTTTTGCTAATAATTGAAACAAAAAATTTAAATTTGCGACTATGCAAAAAATCCTTATAGTAGAAGACGAAAAAGCAATCTCAGGAGTACTTCACAGTATTCTTTCTGACGAACTTACAGATTATGAATTTGTTATCGCCGAAGACGGCCTTGAAGGTTACAAACAGGTAGAAAAAGAAGATTTCGCGTTGGTGATCTCTGATATCAAAATGCCTAAACTTTCAGGAACCGAGCTTTTAAAGCAGAGTCTCGTGTTGAAACCTGAAACTACATTCATCATGATTTCAGGCCACGCAGACATTGATTCTGCCGTTTCCTGCCTGAAAGAGGGTGCATACGACTTTATTTCCAAGCCTATTGATATCAACAGACTTATTACGAGTGTAAAAAATGCTTTAGCAAAAGAAACACTGAAGAAAGAAAACAAAAGTCTTCAGACTGAAAATAAAACCTTAAAGAGAAAAGTCAATAAAAAATACCAAATGATCGGGAACTCTCCTGCATTGCAGAAGATTCAGGATATGATCGAAAAGGTAGCGGCTTCTGATGCCAGAGTTCTTATTACAGGACCGAACGGTGCCGGAAAGGAATTGGTAGCTCATGCTATCCACAACCAAAGTGAGCGTGCAAGAGGACCCATGGTAGAGGTAAACTGTGCGGCAATTCCATCTGAACTTATTGAGTCTGAGCTTTTCGGACACGTAAAGGGATCTTTTACCGGCGCTATTAAAGATAAGCAAGGAAAATTCGAGCAGGCAAACGGTGGAACGATTTTCCTTGATGAGATTGGTGATATGAGCCTTATCGCTCAGGCTAAGGTATTGAGAGCACTTCAGGAAAGCAAAGTTTCTCCTGTAGGAAGCGATAAAGAAATAAAAGTTGATGTAAGAGTAATTGCAGCAACCAACAAAAATATGCAGAAAGAGATTGAGGAAGGGAAATTCAGAGAAGACCTTTACCACAGACTTTCTGTAATTGAAATCTACGTTCCGCCATTGGATGACAGAAAAGATGATATCAAATTATTGGTTGAACATTTCTCCGGTATGATTGCTGATGAGCACGGTACTGCTGTGAAAAAGTTCGATGATAAAGCTATTGATGCTTTAAAATCGCTTTCGTGGACTGGAAATATCAGAGAATTAAGGAATGTTGTGGAAAGATTGATTATTCTTGGTGGAAACACTGTTTCTGAAAGTGACGTTGCAAGTTTTGTAAGGAAATAATACAACTATTATTACAATACATAAAAATTTGCAGTAGTACTACTGCAAATTTTTTTTTGACTATAAATGATAAACTATATGAATCTTAAAATATTATGAATTTTTTAAACAAAAACTACACAAAAGAATGCCTGACTTTAGCTCTGCCTGTGATGCTCACCCAGGTAGGGCAAGTTTCAGTGAATTTATTTGACAATATTATTGTCGGAAAACTACTAGGGGCAGATGCATTAGCCTCTGTTTCATTAGGGAATGCGGTGTTCTTCTCCATATTTGTACTGGCACTTGGTTTTTCATTTGCCATACCGCCATTGGTTTCGGAAGCGCATTCAAAACAGGATCATGATACGATCAACTCTGTGTTCAGTCATGGTTTCATTATCAATATGACGGTAGGAATATTGCTTATGGTGATTCTTCTCTTAGGAATGCCTCTACTCTATCACTCAGGACAGCCTGCAAAGATTATTCCTGATACAGTAGACTTCCTGAGTATTATGGTTATCAGTATGATTCCGTTTATGGCATTTCAAACCCTTCGTGAGGTTTCTGAAGGGCTTTCCTATACGATTGGAGTAACCAAGGCCACCATCATTGCCAACGTTATCAATATTGCTTTAAACTATGTGTTCATTAAAGGACTTTGGGGATTACCTCCAATGGGTGTAAAAGGTTCTGCTTTAGCAACCTTAATCTCCAGAATTTTCATGGTGGTTTTCCTTTATTTTGTATTACTGAAGGAAGAAAGAACGAGACGTTATATCAAGGATTTTTCATTAAAAATTCAAAACTTCTCAAAAGCAATGTTTGATAAAATGGTAAGATTAGGACTGCCAACAGCTTTACAGATGTTCTTTGAAGTAACAGCTTTTGCAGGGGCAGCTTTCATCTGTGGATTAATTTCTGCCCATGATATTGCTTCTCACCAGATCGCCCTGAGCATGGCTTCATTTACTTTCAACCTTTGCGTTGGGTTCAGTGTGGCTTCTACCGTTATGATCGGAAGAAAACTGGGAGAACAGAACTTTGTTGAGCTGAGAAAGGTTGGGATCAATAACTTAAAGATTGCTTTTATCTTTATGTGCATCTGCGGATTGGTTTTCATTCTTGGAAGAAACATTTTACCTACTTTCTTCACAAAGAAAGAAGAAGTTGAAGTAATTGCATTAGCTTCAAAACTGATGATTATTGCTGCTTTATTCCAGCTTTCTGATGGTATCCAGGTAACAGCTTTAGGAACACTGAGAGGGTTGCAGGATGTAAAAATCCCGTCAATTTACACTTTTATCGCCTATTGGGTGATTACCATTCCTTTAGGATATTTCTTTTGTGTAACATTGGAAATGGGCGCTTTCGGAATGTGGATCGCTCTAGGATTGGGATTAACTGTTTCAGCAGTTTTCCTTGTTAAACGATTCCTGAATATGTCTGCAAAGCGAATTAAGCAGAATGCATAATATGCTAAAAGCTGTTTCAATTGAAACAGCTTTTTTTATTTTCTCCAGATTTAGCGGATTACGCAGATTTTAATACAAAAAGTAAACTGAGGAAAAGGTTTATAGAAATAGTTTTATAACCTTCTAAATAAGTTTTGGCGAAAGTCAATGGTAGACAGATCTTTTATTATAAATGGGCTAAAGCTCATCCCTATTAAATTTTCTACACTTAGACTTTATAATAATTCATACTTACACAAATTTATATTCACATAAGCATCTGCGCTATCAGCTAAATATGCGAGAGACTTTTAAACAACAGCAAAGAAAAAGGTTATCCCAAAATGAGATAACCTTTTTTATTTTATTTGATTCTTTTCCCTAAAATCTTCAGACTTCTTTCAATGCCATCCAAAACAGCCACATTTGGAAGCGTTCCCCAGTCTTCAAAACCAAAGTGTCTGAATAGTTTTAAACTCGGTTCATTGTGAAGAAAAATAAGCGCTACAAGATTAATTACTCCAAATCTTCCTGCATTATCAATACAATATTGAAGAATTATTTTACCATAGCCTTTTCCCCTGCAGCTTTCATCCAGATAAATACTTACTTCCACGGTTCCGCTATACGCAGGTCTTTCATGAAATGAACTAAAACTTACCCAGCCTACAATCTGCCCATCAGCATCTTCTACCATCCAAAGCGGTCTGGTTTCAGGGTTATGTTCATTGAACCATTGCACTTTACTTTCTACGGAAACCTCTTCTACATCTGCAGTTACCATTCTTGAAGCAATGGTTGAGTTGTAAATGGCTACAATTTTATTTAAATCCGCTAATCCGGCATTTCTGAATTTTAAATTTCCCATGGATATTTTTACTCAATATTTATGATACAAAAATAATAATTTTTTAAAGCACCCCTATTTATTTAATTCAAATTACAATATTTTTAAAATAAAAACCAATACACCCCATAAAAACAATAGTAAAAACTTAAAAAAAACAATTTAAACACATTCATTTATGTTGAAATGCGCAAAGGCGCAATTGTATTTTAAGGATGAATATTTTTAGGGTGCAAAGATTTTATCCGCGATAAAATTGAATCCTGCATATGTTATGGCTACGAATTCACGAATAATATATTAGCATTTTATAAACTAAAGTATTTTCTCTGCTGAAAATCTTTGATTCTCTTGCGTCTTAAAAACAGTTAGTATTATAATTCTTTGCGCCTTAGCGTTTTCCAACAACACTTATTGTAGATCCTTCAAAATCCTGTTCAGGCTTCTTACTGTAATTCCGAGGTAGGCAGCCATATCTTCTTTAGAAATCTGAATATTCTGTTTAGACTGCATTTTAAGCAACTGTGTAAGGGTATGTTCTACCGTATAAAGCTGCTGATATGAGGCCCTGCTTGAAGTATTGATAATGCGCTCTGCAAAGGAATTTAGCAGTAAATTATTCAGGATAAGATCTTTTTGAATCAATTCATTAAAATAAGGCAGACTTATCGTGTACACTACAACTTCCGTTAATGCTTCAATACCACACAGACAAGGAATATTTTTAATCAGCTCTACTTCGCCGAGAATTTCTCCGCTTCCCAGGAACTCAACGATATATTCTTTTCCGTTTTCTTCTTCAAAATAGCACTTTGTGATGCCTTCTTTTATCAACATTACTTTAGAAACAGAGTGATCCTGGATCAATAATTTCTGTCCTTTGGAAAAGGATTCCAGAATAATATTCTCTCCGGTTTGTTTCCGGTAAAGCTCTTCAAGATGGCTTAAAAATGACTGATTGGTTCGTAACATAGATTTCCGGGACAATTGTCCTTTGTTGGTTTATTTTTTATATGGAAATTTGAAGCAGAAATTTACAAAACTAAAATGAATAATCACATTACCACCATAGCTTTTGATGCAGATGATACCCTTTGGATTAACGAACCTTATTTCCAGGAAGCAGAAAATAAATTCTGTGCATTGCTTGAAGACTATCTTCCCCTTCATTCCGTATCTCAGGAGCTTTTTAAAACAGAAATGAAAAATCTTCATTTATATGGATATGGAGTAAAGGATTTATGCTTTGCATGATTGAAACGATTGGAAGAGTTTCCAATAATACAGCATCCCTGGAATTGGTGAATAAAGCTATCGAGCTGGGCCAGGAACTTCTTCAGAAACCGATTGAACTATTAGACGGCGTTACAAAAACTCTTGAAAGTTTAAAGGGGAAATACAGACTTGTTGTAGCTACGAAAGGAGATTTACTGGATCAGGAACGTAAGTTGAAAAATTCAGGATTACAGGACTATTTTCATCATATTGAAATCATGAGTGATAAAAAAGAAAATGATTATCAAAAACTTTTAAAGCATCTCGATTGTCAGCCGAAGAATTTCCTGATGCTTGGAAACTCCATTAAATCTGATGTTTTACCAGTTTTGGAAATTGGTGGATCAGCAGCACATATTCCTTATCATATTACCTGGAGCCACGAACAGCATGATGTGAATCTGGAACATGAAAACTTTATGGAATTGAAAGCTATCAATGAAATCTTATCATTTCTTTAATCATTGAAATTATTAAATTCTTAAAATAGTAAATAAAGCATCACCTTGCTTTTATTATCATCCATAAAAATAAAAAGGCTGTCCCATTTCTGAGACAGCCTTTTTGTATTATTTTTTAAGACATTTTTCAAGGAACTGATCCTGCTCCCATAAAACGTGGAAAATATTCTCTTTAGCCTGGTATCCGTGGGATTCTTTTGGAAGAAGAACCATTCTTACCGGTGCGCCAAGGTTTTTCAATGCCTGGAAATATCTTTCCGTCTGCAAAGTAAAAGTTCCTGGGTTATTGTCTGCATCACCATGAATCAGAAGCAGTGGAGTCTTCATTTTGTCCGCATTCATAAACGGAGACATCGTGTTATAGATCTCCGGAACGTCCCAATAATTTCTCTGTTCACTCTGGAATCCAAAAGGTGTCAGCGTTCTGTTATAAGCACCACTTCTTGCAATACCACAAGCAAAAAGCTTGGAATGCGTCAATAAATTCGCTGTCATAAATGCGCCATAAGAGTGACCACCTACAGCGACTTTCTTTTTATCAATATATCCTAACTGGTCTACCGCATTAATAGCTGCATCCGCATCCGCAACCAATTGAGTAATGAAGGTATCATTGGGCTCCGTTTTTCCTTCTCCGATAATCGGGAATGCTGCATTGTCTAAAACGGCATATCCTTTAGTTACCCAGTAAACGAAAGATCCGTAATAAGGAAAAGTAAAGTCATTGTCGTTTTGTGTACTCTGTCCTGCTGTATTCTTATCTTTATATTCTCTCGGATAAGCCCAGATCAATAAAGGTAATTTCTCTTTTTTAGCTTTTCTGTCATAATTAGCAGGCAGATAAAGGGTTCCATTCAAGGTAACACCATCATTTCGCTTATAAGTAATGACTTCTTTGTAAACATCTTTAATACTTTCAAAAGGATTAGCAAAATGAGTTACCGCTTCAGCCTTATTGGACTTAATATTCTTTTTATAGAAGTTTGGATATTGGCTTGATGACTCCTGCGTTGTTAAGATTTCTCCTTTTGAAGGATTTAAAATATCTACAATACTTTCTTTAGCGCCTTTAAGATTAGAAGTATACAGTCTTTTTTTCTTCAGGGATTTGATATCCATTTCATCCACAAACGGATGTTGGCCATCTTTTGTAAATCCGTCACCCATCAGATAAGCTTTTCCGCCCTTCAGATCAATAACAGATCTGCCATATTGGTTTTTTACTGTATTGAATTTCCCCGGATCGCTGTAAACGTCCTGAGAATTTCTATCATCAATAACTTTTGATTCACCATTATTAAGATCAATCAGGAAAGTTTTGGTATTTCTGGTGTCATACCATTCCTCAGAAACTAAGGCATAGTGGTCATTCGTCCACTCTACGTCATTAAATCTCTGCTTGATTTTGAAGAATGATTTCGGAGCTGCATTAAACGGAGCTTCCCAGGTGAAGATTTCATCTCTGTATTCTGCATTTTTATATTGATCTCCACCATCAAGAGCTTCTGTAAAGACTAATGTTGCCGGAGCATCGCTTCTCCATGACATTTCTCTTTTTCCGGTTCTTACAGATGAAAAACCTTTAGGCATAATTTCATTCAGGGGAATTTCATTCACCACTTTTACAGCATTTCCCTTCGTATCATATACGGTTGTAGTCATAGGAAATCTGCTTAGGGGAACAATATAAGAGAATGGCTTTTTAATAACGGTAGATAACAGGTAGTTTCCGTCAGGAGAAAAACTTAATCCTGTGTACATATCCTGATTCATTACCTTTTTAAGGTTTCCGTTCAGATCTACATTGAAAACTTCAGAAGTTACTAATGTTTCAAAGTTCTTCTCATCCTGAGGATTTTTCAAAAGATCCTGATAAGTTCTGTTCTGTGAAACCTTTCCATCTGCAGTAGACACAATAGGGCCTGTTGGAAGGTCTTTTCCCGAATCAATTAAAGCAGGTCTGTTTTGAGGCAGGGTTCTGATTAATAAACTTTGGGAATCATTATACCACAGATACGGAGTTCCTAAATTGGCATTCAGGATATCTCCTGTAATCTTTTTGGCTGCAGCAGTTTCCAAGTCTACGATCCACAACTCTACTCCTCTATTGGTTGTATTGGTAAAAGTCAGCTTCTTTTCGTCTGGTGAAAACTGTACATAGGCTATTTTAGCTCCAGAAGGCAGGTTTTTCACCTGAACCTCATTTTTATCGCTGAACTTTCTTATTTTAAGATTATTGAAATACGTAGTAGTACTTGCAATATTGGTAACCGGATTAATTCTTAAACCACCCAGCTTCATTTCCTGCTGGTTAAGATCATCCAATGTCTTATACGTTGAACGGTAAGTAAAAACCACCCAGTCTTTTTTGTTATTCATCAGAACAGACGGTGGTCTTTCATAATCTGCCAGTTTCAGGATTTCGGCAGAAGGTTTTTGATAAGTAATATTCTCCTGTGCATCATAAAAATTGAGAAATGCCAGAAGGCAGATTGTCAGTTTTATCTTCATATAGATTCATTTTCTACGAATGTAGTGATTTTTGAGAGAATTACGATAGAAAAATTCACTTGAAATCCCCGATAATAAAGACATTCCTAAAAATAACTCCAACAAAAAAGAGCATCCGAAGATGCTCTTTTTATTTTATACTGTATAATTTCTACCAGTCTGAAGCTCTTTTTCTTCTTTCAATCAGATGATCTACAGAAACTTTTCCAGCTCCGATAATCATCAGAAGAAGATATACAGAAAGATAAATAAGACTCATTTCTCTTTTTTCAAAAGGATCTGCTCCATGAACTACAAATCCTGCAATAACCATTGTAAAGATCAGGAACCCCAAGGAAACCCTTGTAAAAAGCCCTAATATTAACAAAATTGAACAAACAAACTCAGCAATTACAGTAAGAATAAGAGTAACAAGCGGCCCCATTCCCAGAAAATCGAAAAATTCAATTTTACCGCCTGCCAACAGCATTTGAAGTTTCGGGTATCCGTGAGAAAGCATTGCAAAACCAACAAACACTCTCACTGCTAATAAAATAATATCTTTAGGTATTGAGCTCGAATTTGAATTATTGTAGTTCATTTACTAAAAAATTTAGACTAAGGTAATAAAAATCTTTTAATACAACGGGCTTTACAGCATTTTTAGTCTATCTGTAACCAAAATTTTTAAGGTCTCTGTCATTCTTTCTCCAGTCTTTTTTCACTTTCACAAATAAATTTAAGTGAATTTTCTTGGAAAAGAACTTCTCAAGGTCTAATCTTGCTTCTGTACCTACCTTTTTGATAGCTTCACCTTTATGTCCGATAATGATTCCTTTTTGGGTATCTCTTTCTACATAAATAATAGAATCAATGAAAATAATCCCTTCTTTTTCTTTGAACTGCTCAGTTACCACTTCCACAGAATATGGAATTTCCTTATCATAGTTCAAAAGGATTTTCTCACGGATTGCTTCATTTACAAAGAACCTTTCCGGCTTATCTGTATACTGATCCTTATCGTAGTAAGGTGGGTTTTCGGGTAATAAAGATTTTAATTTAGGTAAAATAACTTCTGTATTAAAGGCATTCAGAGCAGAGATCGGAAGGATTTCCGCTTTTGGAATCCTGTTGTGCCAATCTTCAACTAATTTTTCAAGTCCTGCCTGATCAGTCTGATCTACTTTATTTAATAATAAAAGTACAGGAACGGGGATTTTATTTAATTTATCAATTAAGAACTCTGAAGGCTCTGCTTTGTCTGTTACATCAACAATAAACAGGAATACATCGGCATCCTGAAGGGAATCCTTTACAAAATCCATCATCTTTTCCTGCAATCCGTATTTAGGATCCAATACTCCCGGAGTATCGGAAAATACGATCTGAAGGTCCTCTTCATTATAAATACCAAAAATTCTGTGACGGGTTGTCTGGGCTTTCTGCGTTACAATCGCCAGCTTCTCTCCCATCAATTGGTTAAGAAGTGTTGATTTTCCGGCATTGGGCTTTCCAACTATGTTTACAAATCCAGCTTTGTGCATAAAAATAATATTACGAACTGCAAAGTTAGTAAAACAAAATTGGTCTTTACGGTTAATCTCAATATTTAACCGAAAAAAGAGAGTTATTTGCCTTTGGGTGTATTTCAAAAAGATTTCTGAACAGGTTCCGACGTTAGTTTTTTTTAACCTATCTATTGTAACCACAAAGTCACAAAAGTTTTTTTTAAAACACTTAAGTTCACTTTAGAAGTTTAAAGTGATGCTGCAGAAAGAGCACTTAAGTTTTGAAAATTTTAGATTTTCATGGGTATGCAGAAGAATATCAGAACCTTAATATGATCCTCCTTTAATAAAGTTACACATCAATATACTGCTCATTGTATTCCTTTCTCGCAAAAACCACAAAATAATTTTGTATTGCATTGCCTAAAACTGATATTTTTGAATATTAGAATTCATCTTTTATGAATATAGACCAGATCCTTGACCAGATTTACATCCTTCCGGAAGCCTCAAAAAATAACTTAAAAGCATACATTACCGAAGTATCACACCCTAAGGGCTATTGTCTGATGGAAGCTGATAAGGTTATTCCCTATGTTTATTTTATCCGTAAAGGAATTGCCCGCGCTTATTCTTCTACTTCGGATAATGATATTACATTCTGGTTCGGAAGTGAAGGACAATGCGTTCTTTCCATGAAAAGTTATGTAGAAGACAAGCCTGGCTATGAAAGTATAGAGCTACTTGAAGACTGTGATCTGTACATTCTGGAAACAGAGAATCTGAGAAAACTCTTTAATGAAGATATTCATATTGCCAATTGGGGCAGAAAACTGGCTGAAGCAGAAATGATAAAATCGGAAGAGCTGATTATTTCAAGACAATTTAAAACATCTCTGGAGCGCTACAAAGATATTATCCAGTATCAGCCCGACTTGCTTAAAAGAGTTCAGCTTGGGCACATTGCTTCTTATCTGGGAATTACGCAGGTTAGCTTGAGCAGAATCCGGGCGGAGATTAAGTAGGCTGCTGTTTTATGGATGGGAACTGGAAGATGGAGGGCGGAAGTTCTGGCAGTCTTTAATATGATCTGAAATTTTATTAATTAAGATTCTTCAATATAATTTTCCATTGTCATTCTGACGAAGGAAGAATCTAATTTTTAGTTCAGATTCCTCTTTTCACTATGTTATATCCAGCATGACAGAGCAAAATAATTGAATAACAGTTTAATGTACAATTGTATATAAATTCTATTATTTAAGAAGCATTTAAAGTTTTGGCTAAAGCCGAAGGAATGGTTATTTATATTGAGAGCGGGCTAAAGCCCGCTCCTATTGATATTACAGCCTAAAAATATTCATTGATAAAAAAACAGAAATCCGGTTCGGATTATCATAACTTCCCTCTTCCAGCTCCCAACTTCCTACCAAAACTCATTTTTTAACAATTGTAAAATTGTTTCTCCGTTTAAATGCTGAAATTTGCAGTAGAAAAATTTAAAAAAATGAATTGGATCATCTTAATTGTTGCCGGATTATTTGAAGTAGCATTTGCATCGTGTTTAGGAAAGGCAAAAGAAACCTCAGGAACTGAATCTTATTACTGGTTTGCAGGCTTTCTGGTTACTATGACCATCAGTATGCTTCTTCTGATTAAAGCAACACAAACATTGCCTATTGGTACTGCTTATGCGGTTTGGACAGGAATTGGAGCGGTAGGAACTGCTTTAATGGGAATTATCTTTTTTAAAGACCCTCTAAGCTTTTGGAGAGTTTTCTTTATTATAACGCTTATTGGTTCTGTTGTAGGATTAAAAGCGGTGTCTTCATCACACTAACCAGCGCATAAACTTCTATCAATATTTAAAATGAAAACCGCCTTCAGAATTTGAAGGCGGTTTTTTTATTTTTTGTAAACTACAGGTAAGATTTCATTGCTTCTTAGCCCATACTTTTTGATTTCTTCATCAGAAAATTTCTGCGAATAGAAATTGATATCTGTTTCAAAACCTGCTTTTTGCAAACGGTCAAAATAATCCATTCCGTACCAGCGAACATGATCGTACTGTCCAAAATGTTTCTGACGTTCTTTCGGATCTGTAATGGTAAAGTCTTCATAGGTTTTTTCCAGTGAATTTTTCATCGGAACCTGAAGAATTCCCCATCCGCCGGGTTTCATTACCCTGTACAGCTCACTCATTGCTTTTGCATCATCTTCAATATGTTCCAGCACGTGGTTACAGAAAACGATATCAAAGCTGTCATTCTCAAAAGGTAAATCAAGAATATCGGCTTTCACATCCACAATGGGAGAAAACAGATCTGCAGAAATATAATTCAGATTGCTCATTCTTTTGAATTTCTTTAAAAATTCCTGTTCGGGAGCAATATGGAGTACTTTATAATTTTTAATGAAAAAATCGGTTTCATTCTGAAGATATAGCCACATCTGACGGTGTCTTTCCAGGCTTAATGTTCCCGGAGAAAGGGCATTTTCTCTTTGCTTTCCATACCCATAAGGCAGGAACTTGCGGTAAGATCTTCCGTCGATAGGGTCAAAAAACTGATCTCCTTTGAAAAACTGATAAATAAGCGGTCTTGCCCAGATGCTCATTTTAATCAGCATCGGACGTGGAATTTTATTCAGTAAAAGCTTAGTTATCTTCTTCATTAAAAATCCAGTTGGAAAGGCTTTTCTTCGTCACTTACGATTCCTAAAGCTTCGTATACATAATCAAATGTAGAAAGCAATACCGGCTTACCGTTGATTACCGCTACATCATGCTCAAAGTGTGCAGACGGCAGGTTATCCAAAGTAGTTACCGTCCAGCCATCACTGTGGAATTTTACTTTTTCAGTTCCAAGGTTAATCATCGGCTCAATAGCAATTGCCAAACCGTCTTTGATTACTTTTCCGCTTCCCTGTCTTCCATAGTTTGGAACTTGTGGATCTTCGTGCATCTGTCTTCCCAAACCATGTCCTACAAGCTCCCTTACAACTCCGTATCCTTCTTTTTCACAATGGGCCTGGATTGCATGAGAGATATCTCCGATTCTTTTTCCTCTGATACATTGCTCAATACCTTTGTAAAGGGATTCTTTAGCAACTTTCAGCAGTTTTTTTACTTCCGGCTTTACTTCACCAATTTCAAAAGTATAAGCGTGATCTCCTACGAACCCGTTTAAAATAACCCCACAGTCTACAGAAAGAACATCTCCTTCTTTTATAACTTCATTATTCGGAAAACCATGAACGACTTGGTCATTTGGAGAAATACACAGAGAGTACGGAAACCCTCCGTATCCTAAAAATGCAGGCTGAGCACCATGATCTTTGATAAAATCGTGTGCTAATTTATCTAAATATAAAGTCGTAATTCCCGGCTTAATTTCTTTTGCCAGCATCCCTAGTGTTTTAGAAACCAATCGGGCGCTCTCCTTCATCAGACGTAATTCGTCTATTGTTTTTAATTGAATCATTGTATTAATTTACCAATGTATTATAAAATCAGTGTACAGTATGTTTTTTTCATTGGTACACTGTTAAATTGTTATATTTTTATTTTACCAGAAAAGTCCTTTTTTCTTTTCTTTTTTAAGTTTTGAGTAAGCCAAAACTTCTCCTCCTTCTACGCGGAATTCTATTCTTTCCTGGATAATATTGTAGATTTCACCCCATCCTGGGAATCCACCAATATTTCTGTCATCAATGAACCAGTCTGCATCTAATTTTCTGGATTGGTTTTCTGAATCAAAAACTTCTCCTTCAAAACTTGAGTTTACAGCATAAAATTCCAATCCGTTTTTTTTGCAGAATTCTACGGCTTCATCCAATGTTTTTCCGTGTCTGTATGTCCAAAGAATAAGTCTGTACCCTTCTGACTGAAGTCTTTTTAAGGTCTCAAAAGCGAAGATCTTCGGCTTTCCGATTCCCGGATAAGCATCATCAACAATAGTCCCGTCAAAGTCAACAGCAATCTTTTTATTATTTAACATTTTGTTCTTTTTTTAGCTTTGCAAAGATAAGAAATAAAAAGAGTGCCAAAAAGAAAGGCACTCAATACTTTTATAATTTAAAATAATAATATGGGCTACTAGCTCTTAACCCAGCTAAACTGGAACTGAAGATCCGGAGTAGAAACTCTGTCTGTGATCTTCTGTAGTCTTGCAGGAAGCTTCATCAGGTATTCCTGAGCTTTTTCTGCTTTTTCTGTAAGGCCTTTTACGTGCTCAATCTTCCATTCATCCAACAGATCTTTCATAATATTGATATAATCCTGACCTGTGTACACCATACATCTCTGTGCAGCGTCTGAGAAATGTCCCCAAAGTTCTCCTGCCTTCTGTCCTGACTGTCTCATTAAGTGAGCAGGCATTACAATTTTCTTACGCATCATATCTTCAAAGGCAAGAATCATTTCTGATGGGTCTATTTCAAGGATTTTGGCGACGAAATGTTTATAAGCTTTTGCGTGTCTTGCCTCATCAGCGGCAATTACTCCACACATTTTAGCTAATTTTCCGTTTCCTGATTGTTTTGCCAATGTTCCTACTCTTCTGTGAGAAATATTGGTTGCTGTTTCCTGAAAACTTGTGTAAATGAAGTTTCTGTATGGGTCCATACTTGTTCCCAAATCAAATCCGTCATTAATAAGGTATTGAGTAGTGATCTCAACTTCTCTCATATTGACTCTACCGCATAGGTAAAGGTATTTGTTCAATAGATCGCCGTGTCTGTTTTCTTCTGCTGTCCAGGCTCTTACCCAGTTTGCCCAGCCTACTTTTTGTTCCTGATCAATTCCTTCAACTCCCATTAACCAGGATTCGTAAGATGGAAGAGCTTCTTCCGTGATACAGTCTCCAATTAATGTTACAAACAAATCATAAGGCATTTCACGGGCGAAAGTCTGAATTTCTTCAAGATCATGCTTAAATTCTTCGCTTGAAGGATCTGGTAAATAATCAGAAGGCTGCCAGATTTTTTCAATCGGCGTTAAAAATTTATCAAGAAAAGAACCTACTTCCTTTTCCAATATTCCCATTACTTCTTTCCTAACAAGCTTTTGATACATTTTTATATTCAGTTTTTAATTAGCAAAGATATGATTTATTTATTATTTAACGCATAATAAAGTATGCAACTCATACCTTATCTGACATAAATCATAAAAAAATGCCGATATATAACTATAACGGCATTTTTTTAACAATATTATTGAATTTTAGCTAACTAAAATATCTCCTGTCATTGCATTTGGTATTTCAACACCCATTACTTTCAGGATTGTAGGGGCTACATCGCCCAGTTTTCCTGGCTTTAAGCTCCATGTATGGTCTTTATCCATGACAATAAAAGGAACTAAATTGGTTGAGTGCTGGGTATTAGGTGTTCCGTCCGGATTCAGCATAACATCTGAATTTCCGTGGTCCGCCAAGATGAAAACAGCATATCCGTTTTCGTAAGCAGCTGTTGCTACTTTTTGAATGCATTGGTCTACCACTTCTGCTGCTTTTACTGCTGCTTCAAAAACTCCTGTATGTCCTACCATATCTGTATTGGCAAAGTTCAGGCATACGAAATCTGCTGTTCCCTGCTCCAGTTCCGGAACAATAGCGTTGGTGATATCGTAAGCGGACATTTCAGGTTTTAAATCGTAGGTAGGAACGTCTTTCGGACTTGGACATAACAGTCTTTTTTCTCCATTGAATTCCTGTTCTCTTCCTCCTGAAAAGAAGAAGGTAACGTGTGGATATTTTTCAGTTTCAGCAATTCTGATCTGGGTTTTTCCATTCTTCTCCAATACTTCACCCATTGTTTCTGTTAAAACATTTTCATCAAATACAACCTGAACATTCTGGAATGTCTTGTCATAATTGGTTAATGTAATATAGTAAAGGTTAAGCTTCTTCATAGAGTATTCAGGGAAATCCTTCTGTGAAAGAACTTCTGTAATTTCTCTTCCTCTGTCTGTACGGAAATTGAAACAGATCACCACATCATTTTCAATAATTTTAGCCACCGGCACAATGTTTCCTGTAGCGGTTGTATTGACTAAAATGATTGGTTTAAGGAATTCATCTGTAACATTATTATCATATGAATCTTTGATGGCTGCCAATGCATCTGTAGTTTCAAATCCGATTCCTTCTACAAGGGCATCATAAGCCAATTTTACACGCTCCCATCTTTTATCTCTGTCCATTGCGTAGTATCTTCCTACCACCGTAGCCAGTTTTCCGGTTGTGGCTTCCATATGGTTCTGAAGCTCTTCAATAAACCCTAATCCTGAATGTGGATCGCAGTCTCTTCCGTCCGTGAATGCGTGTACAAAGACATTTTCATTCAAACCGAATTCTTTGGCTGCTGTTAATAACCCTTTCAGGTGATTGATATGGGAGTGTACTCCTCCATTGGAAACCAATCCGATGAAATGTACTTTTTTATTTTCTTTTTTAGCGTAATCAAAAGCATCCTGGATGACTTTCTCCTGTCCCAGAGTTCCATTTTCAACAGCCATATTCAGTTTTACCAGGTTTTGGTACACAACTCTTCCGGCTCCAAGGTTCATGTGACCTACTTCCGAGTTGCCCATTTGTCCTGCAGGAAGACCTACGGCTAAACCACTTGCTTCAAGGGTTGTGTGTGGAAATTTTTGGTAACAGCTATCTATAAATGGTGTATTGGCTTTGTCTATGGCAGAAACTTCAGGGTTTGTTCCCAATCCCCATCCGTCAAGGATTGCTAATATTGCTTTTTTTGACATTTTGTAAAACTTTAGTACACAAATTTACCGAATTTCCGATGAATAGAAGAATTTGGAGTTCTGAATTTTAGGTATTCGGAAGAAAATAAAAAAATCTGCATCCTCTTCAAAATCTTTGAGCTCTATTATTCTCGCAGATCTTGCTGATTTCGCAGATTTTTAAATGATGATTATAGATTCAATTCCTGGCTTCAAGTCTAATTTTTAAACCAGCTATTAATTTTATAAGTAAACTTATTTGATTTTGCATTTTCGATTTTGATGTTCTGTCCTTTTTCTACTCCTTTTACATCTGCTTCCTGGTTCCAGCTTCCTTTGGTAAACTTCAATTGCGCCGGTACATATATTTTTAAAGTAAGCGTTCTTTCAAAATCACTTTTTCTTTCCATTTTTACTGAAGAGGCACTCCAGCTCCCCAATCCTTTTTGATTTCCTGCAATATAAACCTCATCATTTTTGTCGGGAACATTCACTATTAATGTTACTGTTGAAGGTTCTCCTGAAAATTCCTGGAAAAAATCATCATACTTTAGATTCTTTTCTTTTGCGTACGACTGAATATAAGAATCCAGAAAACCACTTTCTTTTAAAAATAGAAATGGGTCTTCAATGTTTAATATATCATGTACTGCCTTATGTTTATCTGTTTGTTTATTGAAATAGGCTTCACATATTTTGTATCCGATCCAGTATCCTAAATCATTGGGTCTGTCGTCTTTTTTAGAGGTCCAATAAAACCAATCTCTGAAATCGTCAGTTTTATACCTTGTTACGAATTCTTTATATAACCTGTCTGAATTTGCTTCACCATATTGAAAGGCTTTTACATTCATGGGCTCTCCGGAAACAAATTCTGCGATAAAATCAGCTCCGCCCTCTGTTAAAGCTTGTTTTAATAAAGATTCATTGCCTTTGTTATTTTGCTGAAAATGGATCATCTCATGAACAATGAGAGGTACTACTCCATCCAGATTTTTAAACAGTTCTGTTCCGATTGAAATTCCTTCATTGGAAGAATTCCCGCCTGTATTCATTCTGCCATACACGAAATAGACGGTTGAGAATTTAGCTTTTGGATACCAATATTTTAAAGCGCTGTAACTTGCTTTTAATTTTTTATCTTTTGCCCCGATTCCATCTAATACATGTCTGGTTTTAAGATATTCTTCTTTATTTTTTTTCACTGTTGCATACAGAGAATCTGCATTAATGATACGATTCGTGATAAAACTTTTCACTCCGGGCGAACCATTTTCTATGTATTCTACAAAAGGATTGGCAGTGGAGGTTTCCATTTTATCAAAAGCTTTCCAAAAGTTTTTTGCGTCTTTCGTTTCTAAAACCGCGTTTAGAGGATCTTCTGCAAATTGAGCATTGATTGTTCCAAAAGCCAACAAAGAAAGCAGTATAAGGTGATTGGTTTTCATTTTAGTTTTTAAGGTTAACGGTCAAAAATATAAAATATTATATTGAGTTTCGTTCTTTCTTTCGTTTCTAAACTAAATCCATTTATCTAATATGGATTTATAATTTCAGACTTATTTACTCTATAAATCCATAAATCTTTTTTAATTTTGCGGTATGGACTTACGTGATCAATTGAAGAATCTTTTTCCTGAACATGAAGAGCAGGATTTTGAAATGCCTGAAGAAGAATTCAAGCAGAAAGAGCCATTGGTATGCAAATTTGAGAAGAAAGGAAGAAACGGAAAACCCGTAACAATTGTTGAAGGTTGGGAAGGCAGTGATGAGGATCTGAAAAAAATCTCAAAGAAAATAAAAACCACCTTAGGAATAGGCGGTTCTGAAAAGGACGGAACGATTATCATTCAGGGTGATAACCGTGATAAAATAATGGCTATCCTTAAAGATATGGGTTATAAAACCAAACGTGTTGGCGGATAGGTCTAGAAATAGACCTGGGCTTCCGGCAGTAAGGTTTTTAATTTTTCAATTTTAGATTTTTCTATAGGATTTCCTGTAAGAATCAAGGTTTTCAGATTTTTAAGCTGACTGATTTCTACAGGAATATCTTTCAGATTATTGTTAGCCAGATTCATGCTGACGATATTTTTCAATCCTTTTATTTTTGATGAAATTTCTGTGATATTATTATCACTTGCATTCAGAAATTCAAGTTCCCGGGCTTTGAAAAGGTTTTCAGGAAGCCTTGCAATAGCATTCTGCTGTAATTCAAGATATTTTAAGTTTTTCGGAAACGAGAGGTTTCCCATATCGTTGATCTGGTTGTTGGCCAGATTTAAGAATTTCAGATTCCTGATCTGATGCAGACGGTCAGCAATAAAACTGATCTGATTGCCCTGTAAGTTTATTTCTTCTAAGGCTGGAATTTCCATCAGAGCCTCAGGAAAGGTATTAAGGTTATTGGCATCAAAATGAACCGCTTTAAGTTTTTGAAGCTTTGTAATATTAGGATTAATGTTGGTAAGGCTATTCAGGTTCATGGAAAACGTAGTCAGTTTTTGAAGCTGACTGATTTCATCAGGAATATATTTAATACTGTTTTCATTGACATTTAAAAATTCCAGTTCTTTTAATTTGAAAAGCTCCTGATCCATTTTTTCAAGCTTATTTGCCATTATATTCAAAAAAAATAATGAATCCAGTTTTACAATCTGAGGCGGAAGATTAAACAATCCTTTTTCTCTGAAACTCATACTGTAAACAGCCTTTTTACTGTTCAGAGCATCTTCAATATTGGTAAAGGTTGGATATTTCACAGGATCAATCTGAGCATTAACCTGAGAAAGTGACACCATGGAAATAAGTAAGAAAAGCTTTTTCATATGAAGATGTTTTTCATTTTTTTAAAGTCATATGCAATCATATCTTCCGGATGATGACTGCAAATCGTATTTATCAATATAAAATGTCTGCCGGCAACAAAAGCTACCGACAGACAGAATTATAAATAGCTTTATTTCTTTAAAAGTTTTACGGTTTTCTGGAATCCTCCTTCTGCTTCAATATTCAGAATTAAAACACGGGATCCTTCCAATTGCTGGGTAAAATCAAGATCTAATATCTTATTCGTTCCGTTGAACTTTTTGGTATAAACAATTTTACCATCCACACTGTAAGCTGTTACTGAAATGCCTTTCAATCCTTTTGGAGAGTTGATCTTCACCATTCCTGAAGTAGGATTTGGTGCTACTGTTACCGTATTTTCAGCTGCTACATTTTCAATTGTACCCAGAGAACCCTGTGTTCCAAGATTTCCTTTAAGAGCAATAACCACTGTTGCAGATTTCCCTCTGTAATCAATCGTATTTCCTGTAGCATCAACATCTGTAGAGATGGTAGAATCCGGATGCTGGATAGAGAAGAAACCGAATTTATGGTCAGGGGTGAAAGTTAATCCTGTAGGCTCAGATCCTGCCGGCATAGAAGCAAACAGTCTTACTTTCGGATTGGCCTGTGTATGATCCGGAGCAATTACCCAGATATAGTTTTTACCTCCATCCTGAAGTACCCAAAGGTTTCCAAGTTCATCAAAGGTAAGGTTGTCATTTCCGTCGCCCCAAGCTTCGGATTTTGTTCCCTGTGCCGTTTCAAAAGAGTATACAGAGTTTGCCCCTCCTACAAATGTTTCTACCTGAGAAGCGGTAGTTCCGTTATCCTGTAAACGGTATACTTTATCTAATCCTTTTGCTGTAAAATAAATCTTACCATCCAGAGGGCTGATGTCTACATCTTCTACTCCATTAAATCTTGTTCCACCTAATGATTGAGCAAGTGTTGCTGTATTATTTTGATCTGCCTTAGTTTTATTAGGCATCTGAACCCATGTTGCTGTAGTTGATGCCGGATCTCCTGCCGCTGTTAAGCCCTGATCCAACTTTAATACATAAAGATTTCCTGAAGAAAGATCATTGGGTGTATCCATCACATATTTATAAACCATGTGAGTACCACCATCTTCTCCATAATAGGCAACTGTTCCCGCATTATTGATGACCACATTTTCATGGTTCATGATTCCCATCTGCCAAAGCTTTCCTTTAGAACCGTCTGCATTTTTAGAAATAACCTGAGCTGTTGCAGGGTCAATTTCTACAAGCCATCCGTAATCTTTGTATCCGTCTCCGTTTACATCATTAGCGGTTACAGATTCTTCCGCTGTAACTACTGTTCCCCAAGGCGTAATGCCTCCTGAACAGTTTCTGATAGTCTGCACCAAACTAGGATCTGAGAAACCTACCGCTCTTGACCTTGTCAGCTGCCAAAGTTTTGTAGCGGCATTATAATTAACCTCAGCCATAGTTACTCCACCAGGATTGGTTTCGTGGTTCACCGAAAGATAACCATTTGTACTGCTTCCTGACTTAGCAACATACGCTGTAAAGTCATTCTGGCCTCCTACTAAACCTCCACCTTCAGTATAGTTATCCCCTTCTTTTAAAATAAGCTGATATTTGTGCTCTCCAGGAATAATAAGTTTATCCGTTTGTGCTGTAGGAACAATAGAGGTAAAACAGCTGATATGTGCTGCATTACAGGTAATAGGCGTAGGTGTAGTATTAGGTTTTGTTTTCAGATAAGCATCAATTCTAAGATCTGAACTGGTTGCGCTTCTGTTATGTAATTCAACAGAAATTCTGTTAACTCCGTTGATAAATTTTGATTTTGGAATAGAAAAAATATTATACACATTCTCAGCAGCACCATCAATTGTTGTACTAGATAAAGTATTGAATGTAATGGTACCTGCAGGCATATTATCCCTTACTACTTCCTCACCGTTAAGATAAACTACAATACCGTCGTCTCTCATTACCCCAAGTTCCATAGTATCGGTAAGTGCAGATAAATTTACTGTAAAATCTTTAGCAAAATAAGCTGTAATTAAGTTTGCAACACCAGCGTGGATCGTTGTAGTAACAGGATCTCCATACCCTAATGGTGCATTACCAACAGGCCAGGAAGAGATGTCATAATTTTGAGTCTTCCAAGCATCAGGTTGTGCCTGATCAAGGTCCTGATAACTCCAGGATGTTCCTTTATCAAAAATAACAGTCTGTGCCTGAATGGTAGACTCGGCAAGCATAGCTAATGCTCCAATTGTTAGTAGTTTTTTCTTCATTTTAAATTGATTTATTAGACCTTGCAAAACTATTTTTTAAAGATGGGGTTCCTGTTAATAGGATTTTAAATATAGCAACGAGAATATTAATTAATTTAAAACCTAATGTTAAGGGGATTAAGTTTCTGTTAAATTGCCGAGGTTCGGGATGTGGGATACGTGGTACGAGATGCGTGTTTATAAGTGTGGAGTAATGAGTATTGGAGGTATTGATGAGAAGGTTTGAAACTATGTACACTTGGTTAATGTGCAATGAAATACACAACAAGAGGCTTGAATCATTTATATTTTTCTCACTTATAAATCACTCAAACCTCTCATTAATTATTTGGAGGAAACTATATCTATACCTTAACATTACACGCTTCATGCATCTCGAATCTCGAACCACGAACCGCTTCTACTTCGCCTTACTCACATCAGTAAGAGCATTCAGGAAGGCAATAATCTGGTTCATTTCGGTCTGTGTAAGATTTAATTTATCAGCAGCAAGTGTCTGGTTTTTCATCTTTAACCCTAATCCTTCTCCTCCACCTTCATTATAGAAATCAAGAACCTCCTGTAAAGTATTGAAGGCTCCGTTATGGAAATAAGGTTTAGTAAGGGCAATATTTCTTACGGTAACCGTTTTAAATGAATAATCATAAATCCATGATTTCTCCTTTTTCACCGGGCTGTTTCCTCTTCCCAAATCCTGATCCAGTTCTACAGGAAGCTGTTTTACAGGCTTAGTAGTTACACCCAGCACCTCAGATTCATTTTCGTTAAAGAACGGCGGTACCAATCCTGAAAAGTGAGGTGCAAAATGACAGGTTGCACAATTGGCTTTTCCCATGAACAGATTGAATCCTTTTTTCACATCCTCAGAAACATTCTTTTCATTTCTCATGAAACGGTCAAAATCACTATCAAAAGAATATAATGAGGCTACATAAGAACTTAAAGCCTTTGAAAAATTCTCTTTACTGATTTTACCATCTTTAAAGGCGGTACGGAATGCTTTTTTGTATTCAGGTTTTGTGTTTAATTTCTGAATGATACTTTCATAACTTGTATTGAATTCATCTTCATTATAAATGACGTGTTCAGCCTGCTGTTCCAAATAAAAAGCACGCAGATCATAGAAAAACCTCTTGGCAAAAACGGCATTGTATAAAGTAGGTGAATTTCTCAGCACAGTTTTCCCTTCTACATTACTTGATGACTTCGCTTTAAGGTCTGTAAAAGCATTTTCCTGAAGGTGGCAGGTTGCACAGCTCATTTTTCCGTTCCCGCTTAAATTCTGATCATAGAAAATTGATTTTCCAAGATTTCTAAGGTCCGGATTATCTTCTGAAGATTTCAGTAATGTATAAAAATAAGGATCTAAAAAATCACTACTGAAAAGGTTTTTATTGTTAACATTCCAGCCTGAAAACTCCTTCAGATCATCAG
>NZ_MAYF01000315.1 GCF_001684955.1 Chryseobacterium contaminans
TAGTGGTTAAGCTCCGTGATGGAAGTGTAAAAACAGGAACAAGGACAGCCAACCATTATTTATGGGGAATTATCGGAAATGCAACTCCAGGGGGATGGGATGGAAAAGATACCCCATTGCAAGCAGACCTCAAAAATCCGAATCGTTATTTTCTCAAAAACTTTCATCTGAAAAAAGGTAATCTAAAATTCAGAGTGGATAACGACTGGGGATATAATCTTGGCTTAAATAGTGATGGAAAAACCGTTGCCCTGAATGCCTATGATTTTCCGATCGCAGAAGACGGCCAGTATGATATTATGCTGGATATGTCTGATCCCATAAAACCACAGTACAGTATTAAGAAATCTATTCTGTAAATTAAAAACTATAAAAACCGTTCTGTTTTTGAACGGTTTTTTCTTTGAAAAACGGATTCATATTTTCCTTATTTTTATATGATAAAAATCATATCACAAAACATTTATGCCTCATTTCATTATAGAATGCTCACAGGATATTCTCCAGCATAGAACTCCGGATGAAATTATGGATGCTGTATACAATGTTGCTGAGTCAACAGGTTTGTTTGCGGTCAATGATATTAAAGTAAGGCTACAACCTTACCCATATTATCGGTTAGGAGAAGGCAAAGAAAGCTTTCTGCATGTTTTCGGATACATTATGCAGGGGCGCAGCACTGAACAAAAAGCCGATCTTTCCCGACAGATAAACATCCGGCTTATAGCATTACTTCCTGACATTTCATTTCTATCAGTAAATATCAGTGAATTTGAAGCTGCCACTTATAGCAACAAAGCCCTCATCAATCCTGAAAACACCAGTCATGACCGTCATTTTGGGCTTTGACACTCCATTTTAAACCACAAAATATTAATAATATGAGCTTAAAAACTTTAGTCACCAAAACCGTTCAATACAACAATTGGGTAGTCAATAAATACATTGACTGGTTATCCACAAAATCCGATGAGCAGCTTAATCAGGAAGTTATTTCCAGCTTTCCTACTATTTTAAAAACCCTCCATCACATTTGGCAGACTCAGGAATACTGGTGGAGTTATATTTCCGAAAACAATGATTTCGATTTTGGCAAAACCGCAGCAGAAACCAGTAAAGAAGAGGTATTCAGAAACATCAAAAGAAATTCCCAACAGCTTGTAGATTATGTGGAAAGCTTATCCGAAGAGGAATTGTCAAAAAATATAAAAATAGAATCTCAGTGGTTCCAGTGTGATTTTTCAAAATATGAATACATTCAGCACCTTGTTCTGCACGGAACTTATCACAGAGGCCAAATTGTAACCATGGGCCGTAATGTAGGGATCACAGATGCTCCTATGACGGATTTTAACTTCTGGAATATTTATAAGGACAAAGAATAAGTTATTATTTTTAAGCAATATGACCACCACTACCATAAATCTTAATTTAACCGGAGAGAAAATACAATATCTTTCAACGGATTATCTTGGAAATTTTATTGCTTTAACTTCTCAATACAATATTGTTTCTTCTGTTATTGATGCTCCATTGGACCTTAGGCCAGGTATCAAAATAATTAAAATCATTAATGAAGAAAGAATACTTGTTGTTCTTACCGATTCTGATCTTATTGAAAATGCCTTAATTATCGACTATCAAGGGAATACCCTTGTTAAATTTAGTATTGGAACCTATATTAACGATATTATTATCAACGGAAAAAAAATAATTGTTTCCTATTATGACCAGGGAGTTCTTGGAAGCAACGGACCTAATAATGACGCATTGGCTGTATTTAATCTCAATGGGAAGCAGATCTTTGGATTTAACTCCAGTACATTAGGTCAAAAACTAATAGATTGCTATTGTACAGCCAATTTGGGAAACAGTAAGGTTGTATTCAATGGATATGGAAATTTCTCGCTACAGGAGCTTGATCTTAATACTTTAAAACTAACAGCTTATGAAACTCCGGATCTGTGCATAGGTGCAACTTCCCTTTCAACAAAAGCAAATAATCTGATTTTTCATTCTACCTATAAAGATAAAACAAGCTTTTTTGTATGGAATCTACAGTCAAATGAGGTAAAAAAAATCCCTTCTGAATTTAAAAATATTAATGCAACTGATCATGGGATTTTCTATAAAGTATATCGAAAATCATTCATGCTTATAGATCCACTTGAATATATTTGATTTTCAAAAAAACTTAGTACAATGAGACAAATTCTTTGGTGAAGATTAGATCACACTCCATTTTCCCGGTTTATTTTTCAATAATACCCTTCAGAAAGAAAATTCAACCATTTGGTCTGTAAAATTTCTTCCAATTCATTTTTTATAATATTTTAGTTCAAAAATAAACCATGAAAAAAATATTCAAATTCTTCAAATACGTTTTACTTACCGTATTGGCTGTCATTTTAATTTCTATTCTGTATGTATTTATCAGTAACAAAATCTTTATTGGCGGAAAAGATTCTGAATTCACAGATTATCTGAAAAATAATCATATCTCAATGAATGATAAAATAGGCGGTCAATTATTTGATGATAATTTCTATAATTCTCAGGTAATTCTTCTGGGTGAAATTCACGGGTATGCAGACAATCAGAAACTGGATCTGAATTTGCTGAAATTTTTAAATCAGAAGTCTGGTGTTAAATATTATATTGCTGAAATGGACAGTACCAATTCTCATAAACTGAATCTGTTTCTACATGGCAATACAAAGGATCAGGACCTCCTTAAGGAAGTTGTATTGGCTGTAAAAAAGAGGATTCCCCAACAATCCAGTAAAGAATTAATGGAAAAATGGAATGCTGTTTATGATTATAATCAAACTTTAAAAGATTCGCTAAAAATATCTGTGATTGGGGTAGACACTGATTTCAATAACAATTCCCGCAAGATCTCCAGAGATTCTGCCATGATCATAAACTTCAAAAACACAGTAAAAAAACTGAATATTGAGCGTGAGAAATTTTATGGATTTTTTGGATTTTATCATGTCCTTCAGCATGGTGTAAAAAAGGATAAAAAACCTTTTGCAGAAGAACTTAAAAACTCTGGTTTTAAAACATCAAGCATCGTAAGTTATCCTTTAGACAGTGAAATGTATCTTCCAAAAAATCCACAGTTCCCTACTCCTGAAAATGAGAAAATAGGCTGGATCAATGCTGATGGCCCATTCATGCTGGTAAAAGGCATGAATGACTTCAAAGATTTTGCAACCCCTAATTCCATTACATTATTTAAGCTGAATGCTAAGAATTCTCCTTATCAACATGCGGATAAATTAATATCTGTAAAATCCAGAATGTTTGGAGAAAGCTTCGCTCCACAGCAAAATACACACACTCTGGATTATTTTCAATATGCTGTAATAACAAGAAATTCAAAAGCTTTAACTCCTATACAATAATCATTTGAAACTTTTCAATGAAAAAAATTATTCCAGCTTTATCAGTATTTGTTGTGTTCTCATGTTCTACACGAAATCCTTCTGCAAATACTGATAAAAATTTTGATTATGACAGATTAGAAAAAGTGGCAGATAGTGTGAAGGTTGAAAATATTGTCATTAACAATCTGTTCAAACATCAGCTTCTGGCTCATAAAAATCAGCAATATGATTCTGCAAGGATTGTAAAAAATGTCTATTGGCCGCATAAAAAATTATGGGACAGCTGCTATGGTGTGATTTTCGGGGATGAAAATGCCTATCTTTTCAACAATTCAAAAGGAATGATTGCCTGGAACAAAAGTTTATATGAAAAAAACAGACAGGAGTTTGAAAGCAAGGCCAACATTATTTTAAGTATGGATCTGAAAAAGCATTTTCAGAAAACCCTAAGCCAATTCAATAGGCTGGTTCCTTATAAGCCTAAAGCTAAAATCAGCTTAATCTTCACTCCTATTACCGGAATCTCATTTGGAGGGTGCAATGCCGAACAATTTGCATTAGAACTAAACAATAAGGAAATAGATATCCCCTACTCCCTTGAAAAAGCTCTTCCCCATGAGTTAAATCATCTGGTATATGAACATTTCAGAAATGCTGACAGCAATGGTGGATCTGCCCTGGGCCAAACCATAGACGAAGGTTTTGCCTGTTATTTTACTTATGTTTTCTTTAACCGTAAAATGGAAAAATATGAGGCCGTTGAAAATATGTCAAAGGAGGATTGGATCTGGTATATCAATCATGAAAAGGAAATATTCACAAAACTAAAGCCTTATTTTTCTGACCGCTCAGGAAATAATCCATTACTGAGAAATGATCAACACAAACTTTTTCCGGACGTCCCAAAATCTTTGAATTATTGGCTGGGATTCAGAATTATTGAAAAATATGTTGAAAAAAACGGCCCGGATTCCTGGAAAAAAATCTACTATTTAAGTGCTAAAGAACTTTTGGACAACAGTGGGTACGAGAAATTCATAGAAAGTTTATAAAATCTACAGTTTTTAAGCTATTATAAAAAGCTTCGGAATCAACCTTACCCGTAAAGATTTCATCATTTTCCATAATGTTGGTAAATATGTGGATAACTTTTCCACAAGCACTTAGTCATCAAGCTAAAAATGTGGATAACTTTTTACATCACTTTAAGACAAAACATTAAAATACTACAAATCAATAAATTAATTAAGTAAAGATATCCACATAAAGTTTTCCATATTCCAAATAAACGTGGATAAATTTATGTGGATAACTTTTTTTCTCCTCATCATTCACTCCCATCTTCATCTTAAATTGAATATTTTGAGAATCTCTGAATTGAATTTCAGAACCTGTTGTTGACAATATTTTAAAAATAGATATCCCTGTTCGTTGCTATTAGAACAATGGCTTTTTGTACCTTAGTTTCTTTAAAACTATTTACACCCAACTACAATACTATTTCTATGGAAAAATATACAGTCTCTTCAGATGGCCAAAAAATTCATTACAAAGAATCCGGAAGTGGAAATACAGCCATTATATTCATCCATGGCTGGCTGGGAAATACTGAATGGTGGAATGACCAACAGGAATATTTTACTCCGGAGCATCATATTATCCAAATGGACCTTGCCGGGCATGGGAAATCCGATTCTTCCAGAGAAGACTGGACAAGCTCCCAATATGCAGACGATATCAAAGCGGTAGCCGATTCGATAGAATCTCAGGAAATAATTCTTGTAGGACATTCAATGTCTGGCGCTTATGTTCTTGAAGCTTCTTTAAAGATTCCAAAAGTAAAAGCTTTGGTTTTGATAGACACCTTGAAAAACCTGGATGAATCTTTTACTGAAGAGCAGGTAGAACAAATACTGTCCACCTATCGTTCTGATTTCAAATACGCTGTAGAAAATATTCTTCCTCAATATCTTTTTGTGGAACAAACACCTTCTGACGTGAAGGAAAGGGTACAAAAAGAATTTCTTCAGAATGAACCGGAAAAGGCTATCAACGCACTGCAACCTCTATATAAAACCGATTTCAAAAGTATTGCAAAGCAAGTTCAAATTCCGGTAATAGCCATTAATTCGGACGCTTCTCCTACTAATCTTGAAGGCAACCGTAAGTATTTAAAGGATTATGATTACGTAACGATTGCTGAAGTTGGGCATTACCCTATGCTTGAAAAACCGGAAGAGTTTAACCTCATTCTAGACAAAGTATTACAAAAATTAGCCTAAACATTAATAGATAAAAAAATATGCAAAACACCAAGATCTTCACTACAGCTTTTGCCAGTGTTTACCCGCATTATATTCAAAAAGCTGAGAAAAAAGGCCGTACAAAATCTGAAGTTCATGAAATTATTCAATGGCTTACCGGCTATGACGAACAAGGCATTCAGGAACAGCTGGAAAAGAGAACTGACTTTAAAACTTTTTTTGACCTGGCTCCAAAAATGAATCCTAATGTTTCATTAATCAAAGGCGTGATCTGCGGATACCGTATAGAGGAAATAGAAGATGAGCTGATGAGAAACATCCGGTATCTTGATAAACTGATTGATGAATTAAGCAAAGGAAAGAAGATGGAAAAGATATTAAGGGAATAATTCTGAAATGAAAAAAAGATATATACACCACTCCTATCTGTGAATGGTTTTCTATTGTAGAGACCAATCAGTCATTGATAAATCCAATCAAAAAATTCTTTTCCATATCAAAAAACTTCCCGAAATTAGCGGCTTGTGCATTAAATGTATTCAATGAAATAAAAATTTAAATTAATACATACAGTAAAACTTAGTATAAGTTTTCTTCGGGGCAGGGTGAAATTCCCTACCGGCGGTTACAGTCCGCGACTCCTTTCATTTGAAAGGACTGATTTGGTGGAATTCCAAAACCGACAGTTAAAGTCTGGATGGGAGAAGAAAATGAGACGTACGATAAGGTCCTTCGCGGGCTCTTATGGTATCGTATTTCATTTCCATGTACCGAAGACTATTTTAACTTTTAAAAGTAAAATAACATGGAAAAATTATTAGAACAATTCGGAGCAACCTCCAAAGAACGTGTAGAAAAAGCACTTTCAACATTACAACAGGGAAAAGGTATTCTTTTAGTAGACGATGAAAACCGTGAAAACGAAGGTGATATCATCTTTCCCGCTTCCACAATTACAGAACAGGACATGGCACTTTTGATCCGCGAATGCAGCGGCATCGTTTGTTTATGCATTTCCGAAGAAAAAAGTAAGCACCTGAATCTGCGTCCGATGGTGGAAAACAACAATTCAAAAAATCAAACGGCATTTACCATTTCTATTGAAGCCAAAGAAGGAGTAGAATCCGGAGTTTCAGCAAAAGACCGGGTAACAACCATCAAAACAGCTGTGGCAGCAGATGCAGTAGCTGAACACATCGCAAGCCCCGGGCACGTTTTTCCTCTGGTTGCTAAAAAAGATGGAGTCTTTGCAAGACGTGGCCACACAGAAGGAAGTGTAGACCTTGTAAAAATGGCTAATTTAGGTGATGATGCCGTACTTTGTGAACTGACTAACGAAGACGGTTCTATGGCAAGACTTCCTGAAATCGTAGATTTTGCCATAAAAAAAGGAATGAGCGTAGTGACTATTGAAGACATTTATACTTACCGAAAAATGATTATGAGCAACTAGACTTCAAAACCATTTAATGCACAAAAGCCGCCTGATAATATCGGGCGGCTTCCTTTATTAAAGATATACAGGTATTCTTTAAAAAGTTGCAGCCGGCGCTGTATCATTATTCAGTTTCTTTTGGATTTCAGTTTTCTTTCCTTTAGAAAAATCATAGCTTATACCCAGTACAAACATTGATTTATTATTCATAATCTGTGTATGAAGCCTGTAATCCACTAAACTTTCAGATAAACTTTTTGTTTTATATTCAGACGGCATTCCCATCCAATACATTCCTGTGGAAAAAGTAAAGTTTTTATGTTTATAGCGGATAAAAATATGGTTCTGATTTTCATTGGTATTCAGAAAAGCTCCGTTAAGGCTAAACGTTGGGATATTAAACTGATATTGCACTGAGAAACTTTTATATTCTGAAGACAACACAAAATAATTTCCGAAATAGTTATTTTTAATCACCTTATCTGCACTCGTCTTTACCATTTCAGAAGTAGGAGCTAAATTGGCCTTTATCACCAAAAGAGTATTTCCAAAAGGCTTATAAGAACCTGTAAACTGCACTCCGTACTGTTGAGAATATTTCCCATTTTCATAGGTTAATGCATACCCCCCAAAAGTATGATCCAAAATATAATACTGATTAATGACCCTATCTGTGTAAGAGTAGAATGCATTTATATTAAAATCAAAGTACTTATTATTTGATGAATACGTCAGGCTACTGATCCATTTCTGCTGGGAAGTAAGAAAAGGATTTCCTTTCTGAACAATATTCGGGGCCAGCTGCACTACATTACTACTGAGCGCATTACTCAAAGGGCTTATAGGCTTATAACTGCTCGTTAATCGCAGGCTCTGATTATTTTTAAGCTGGTAAGCCAGCACAACTTTTGGGGTAAAAGACCACTCATTAAAAGTATTTTCTGCACTTTTATTATGAATATTGGTTAATCCGGCTCCGACACGATAGCTGAATTTATCTATTTTTCCTGAAAATTCAGTATAAAAATACTGTTCCAGATAAGTAACCTTATATTGAGAATATCCGGAAAGGTTATTCAGGTCATTAGAAATTGAAGATCTCGAAATACGATATCCTGATGAAAGTTTTCCAGCTACAAAATCGTGGGTATGCGCCAGTTCACCTACAAAGTTGGTTTGCTTCGCCTTTAAAACCATATCATTATCGTACACAGCAACACCGCTTCCTTTCACCCATTCTTTAGCAGTTTCTGAAGTATAGGTAGTATAATCGGAACCTACGGCATTAATGCTTAATTCATCCTTCGATCCTATTTTTTTAGAATAATAAAGGTCCAGCTTAGGGATTACATAATCAGAACCGTTATTTTTAAACATAGCATGTTCTTCTCCCGTATTGTCTATAGTAAAAATACTTTGTCCTGTTCCTTTTGAAAACCGGCTGAAAATATCTGTATTCAATTTTATCTGAAGAGCATAATTATCAGGAACCAAACGGGTATACCTTAATGCTACACTCTGAAAAGTATATCCAAAATGATCTTTTCTGTCCTCATTAGAATGGTAACGCTGTCCATCCAGCTGATAATCATAAATACTGTTTACCCTTCTGTCTGTATAATCTCTTAGATTAATAGAATACTCCAGACCTATATCATTCTTCCCCTTTGTATAATTAGCATAAGCAGATGCATTTATAAAACCGGTATTTAATGCTGAAGACCCTTCTGCCCCGAAAACATATCCTGTTTCAGTAGATCTTGTCATAATATTCACTACAATATCTGCTCTGGTTGCCCATCTTGCCGGCGGAATATCATAATACTCCACTTTCACCACCTCATTGGGGGCAATACTTCGGATCTGCATATCTGTAGCTTCAACTCCATTAATCAGAAATAAAGTAGCTCCTCCTTTTGTACTCGTAATGGTGTTGGAAATAGGATCCATCTGAAGTTCCGGAAGTGTACTCAATAAATCCTTTGCATACCGGGCTTTTTCCAGCGCTGCTTTATCAAAGGTATACACCGCCTTATCAGCAAACTGTTTTTTGCGCTGTGCTTTTACAATGACTTCCTGAAGTTCTTTCGTTTCAGAAGTACTCACCGTATCACTTTTTATTTCCTGCGAAAAAGCCAGAGTTCCATAAAGAAAGCATATGGTGTATATTGTTTTTTTCATGTTGGATGGATTATACTTTTAGGACAATCCATTTCTGAAATCCATTACATTGATATTTATTTCAAAATAAAAAACCACCATTATCATTGAGAATTTTAGTATTTTTTTCTTTGATTTTAAATTATTATGTTAAATTCAGCCTGTTTTTTGCTGCTACTTTCTTACACCTTACAATACAAGATTATGAAAAAAGCGATCCTATCAATCCTATTTCTTGTGTTTTCAACAATAAAAGCACAGGAGAGCCAGAATATTCCTTCTGAAAAGATGAATATTATTAAGACGAATGTTACCGCTTATGCATTCAGGAATATCAACCTGTCTTATGAGCGTGCTATCAATCAATGGTTTTCTCTAAATATAGGCTTTGGAACCATGCCGGAAGGAAAAGTTCCTTTTATCAATGCTTTTCTGAAAGATAAAGATGAAAAAAGATTTGAAAATTTGAGGGTAAAAGCAACCAATTTCACCATTGAACCAAGGTTTTACATTGGAAAAGGCTATGGAAAGGGATTTTATTTCGCTCCCTATTACCGATATTCTGATGTTTCTTCCAATACTTTTGATTTCTATTATGATTATAATGGTCCTGATGGAAATACTTATCAAATCCCATTGAAAGGACAGGGAGATACCAAAGGAAATAGTGGCGGGCTTATGGTAGGTGTACAATTTTTTCTTACCCGAAGTCAAAATCTGGTTCTTGATTTCTGGATTGCAGGCGCCCATTACGGAAGTGGAAAAGGTGATTTTACAATGACCTCAGACTATATTCTTACTCCGGATATGCAGGCCCAATTGAAAAAAGAAATAGAAAACCTGGATATTCCGTTTGTAAAATATACAGTAGAAACCAATGCCAACGGGGCTAAAATAAAAGTGGACGGGCCGTGGGCCGGTTTCAGAAGCGGGCTTTCTTTAGGATACAGATTTTAAAGAGATCTATAAAAATAGCAGGGCTACCTTTCCGGGGGTAATTTTATTCTGGGTTAAATTTGTATATTGGGCGCATTATAAACCAAGGAAATGATAGAATTGATACAGCAAAATAAACTTGCTGAATTTAAACAGGCTTTAAAAGAACTTGAAGAACTCCAGATTCATGAATACCTTTATGAAATATTAGATAACAACCCTGTTGAAATTGATGAGGAAAGTTTTTTTCCTGATGGTTATCAGATCGAGTTTTTAGAAGGACTCCAACTTTATAAGGCCCTTGAAAAATCTGAAATCAATTCGGATCATTTAAAACAATACTCCAATCTTTTGGTCCATCTGGCTTTCTTCATGAGTTCTCATGTTCAGAATCTTGCTCATGAAGCAATGAGCCAAAATACTTATCTTACAGATCTTGGGCATATATACCGTTTTAGAATTTATCCTGAAATCAGGGAGGGTATCCAGGAGCTGATTGATTTACTTAAAGACAGATCCGGTGAAGAAAAATCCATTGCCAATCTTGCTGCTGCAAAAGCCAAAGTAAGCAATTCCATTGACAATATTCTTGAAAAATATCAGATTGGAGAAGACATGCTTCAATTTGCAGAGGCTTTTGAAAAGGTAGGTGAAACTGAAACCGCTATAAAAATCCACCAGGGAATTATGAACGATTTTGAATGTGAATCGGTAAAATTAAGTTCCGGTATTATTCCTGAAATGACTCATGTGGATGATAGACCTGAGGCTGAAATTGAGATTTTCAATAAAGCTAAAATTAATTTTGAAAGACTGACTGGCAAAAAAGTACAGGAACCCAACAGAATTCATATCAAGGAAAGCCGCCAGTCTGAAAAAATGGCACCATCAACAATCGAAACATCCCATTCCCATGATGAATTAATAAATTCCTCTCAGCCTGATCACTCATCTTCTAAACCATCAGGATTACTGGATAAAGTAAAAAGATTTTTCGGTAAAAACTAATCCCTTTTTTTACTTAGCATGAACCCATTATCTATCACAACAGGGCAAAGAATCAAAGCAATTATCGGAGGTTCTATCGGAAATCTGGTGGAATGGTATGACTGGTATGCCTATGCTGCTTTTGCCATTTACTTTTCTAATTCTTTTTTTCCGGACTCTGACCTCAATGCGCAATTGATGAATAGTGCAGGAATTTTTGCGGTTGGATTCCTTATGCGTCCTATTGGCGGATGGATGTTCGGAAGTATTGCTGATAAGATCGGAAGAAAAAAATCCATGACACTTTCTGTATTGCTGATGTCCTTTGGTTCTCTTCTTATTGCCTTTACTCCAACCTATAAATCTATAGGAATTTTTGCGCCCGCATTATTACTGTTGGCCAGATTGCTTCAGGGATTAAGTGTAGGAGGAGAGTATGGCGTTTCTGCTACTTATCTTAGTGAAATGGCAACACAGGACAGAAGAGGCTTTTATTCCAGCTTTCAGTATGTAACTTTAATTGGCGGACAACTTATTGCATTAGGAATACAGCTTATTTTACAGAAATTATTATTAACGGAAGCTCAATTGGAAGATTGGGGCTGGAGAATTCCTTTTGTGATTGGAGCTATGCTTTCTGCTATAGCATTATATTTACGAGCAAATCTCCATGAAACGGAAGCTTTTGAAAATAAAAAAGAGGTTAATGAAAAAAAGAAAGGAGCTGTAAAGGAACTTTTAAAGTACCCTAAAGCTTTACTGACAGTGGTAGGACTTACTTTAGGAGGAACACTTGCTTTCTACACTTACACCACTTATATGCAGAAATTCCTGGTTAATACAGTACATCTTACCAAGGAGGAATCTACTCTTATTTCTTTTATCTCTCTATTTATATTTGCCTGTCTGCAACCCGTATTTGGCGGATTATCCGACAGAATCGGAAGACGTCCGCTTCTCTTAGGATTTGGAATTCTGGGAACCTTATGTACGGTTCCGCTTTTAACAGCACTCAGTACCACCACTTCAATGTGGGGAGCTTTTTGCCTTATTATGGTTGCGCTTATCATTGTAAGTGGTTATACATCTATTAATGCAGTAGTAAAGGCTGAGCTTTTTCCTGCTGAGATCAGGGCTTTGGGGGTTGGCCTCCCTTATGCCATTACGGTGGCTGTTTTTGGAGGAACTGCGGAATATATTGCGCTTTGGTTTAAAAAAATTGGCTCTGAAGAATATTTCTACTGGTATATTACAGCTTGTATCCTACTTTCTCTTATCGTATATATGGGAATGAAGGAGACTAAAAATACTTCAACGTTGGATAAAGATTAACCTTATCATTCTATAAAGAAACCGGCGGCACAGATTCTCTGTGCCGCCGGTTATATTTTAATGATAGGCCTGTTTAAATTTTTCTATGATATTGTCCAGATTATGACGCTGAACATACACAGTCTTCACCTCTTCATATCGCGGTGATTTGTAGAAAACTTCATGAAAATCCATGCTTCCGTTTCCTACTTTTACTACTTTCTGTACTTCAATATTAAGTTTTTTTAACTCGTCTTTAAAGACTTTAAATTCATCTTGGATACTACTGCTCATTTATATTTTTTAGTTTTTTGTTAAAAATTCCATTTTTGCCAGCCTACCCCATCACTTTCTAGGGTAGCGACTTAAACCTTCAATAAAATTAATAATTTTTTCAAATATAAACACCATTAAGTTATTATTTTTTTATTTTATTCATCAAAACAATCAAAAATCAATTCATATAACAATAGCTATTAATCACCTACCAGAGAGGAAACATAGGCCAAAAGCCCTGAAAATCGCAGAATACATGATTTTTATCATATAGTTTCTATTATCACTAACAGGACACAGTATATTGATACAAAAATTTCATACGGGCTTCCCTTTATAGTAAAGGCTTCCAGGCAATAAAAAAAATATTTTTTCAAAAAAAAATAAAAAACAGTGTAACATTTTAAAAAGACTCGTCTCTAAAAGACAAATAAACCTTAAAACTTTAGAAATCATGAAAAAATTCACATTCCTTCTTATCATCATGTTATTTTTTGCAGCAGTATGTAATATATTTGGACAGGAAAAAACATATCCGTTTGAGGTAAAGAAATCCGGAAAGGGAAAGCAATCGTTAATTCTGATTCCCGGGTTTGCTTCTTCAGGGGATGTATGGAATGAGACCACTGCAAAATTTGAAAAAGATTTCACCTGTTATACATTAACGATGGCAGGATTTGCAGGAGCAAAACCTGATGCAGATGCCAGCTTTAAAGATTGGGAAAAGGGAATTGCCGATTATATAAAGACTCATAAAATTGAAAAGCCTGTTATCATTGGGCACAGTATGGGTGGTGGCCTTGCCCTGGCCCTTGCAGCAGATTATCCTGAACTGGTAGGTAAAATTATAATTGTAGATACCTTACCTTGTCTGGCAGCAATCTCCAACCCTAGTTTTGTGCCTAAGGAAAACAACGACTGCTCATCAACCATTAATAAATTTACAGCAATGACCGATGAACAATTCCGTCAAATGCAGACCCAATCTATTCCCCGTCTTCTGGCAGATACTTCTATGCAAAGTACAGTAATTGACTGGAGCATGAAATCTGACAGAAAAACCTTCGCCAAAATGTATTGTGATTTCTCCAATACTGACCTTAGACAGACCATCAAGAATATACAATGTCCTTCACTGATTTTACTGGAATCATATTTTGTGTTTATGAAACCATCTATTGAAGCCCAGTATAGTAACCTTAAAAATGCCAGTCTTCAATATTCTACAAAAGGGTTGCATTTCATTATGTATGATGATAAGGAATGGTATTTTAATCAGCTTAATAACTTTTTATCTTCTAAATAATGGTGTTTGAGGATATTTACGAACTCTACTGGCAAAAGATATTCCGCTTATGTATGGGATATGTGAATAATACTGATCTTGCCCAGGATCTTGCTCAGGAAACATTTATCATCGTATGGCAGCAACTCCCGAAATTCAGGAATGAATCCAGCATCGGAACATGGATCTTCAGAATTGCATCCAATAATTGTCTCCGGCAGATTGAAAAAGAAAAAAGATTTTCTAAAACAGATCTCCCCATTAATCTGGAAGAGAAAAAACAGGAATCTATGGAACCTCAGATACAACTGCTTTATCAATTTATTTCAGAGCTTCCGGAAACAGACAGAATTATTATTTCTCTGGAGCTGGAAGAGGTAAAACAGGCTGAAATAGCTCAGATCACAGGACTTTCAGAAGCCAATATCCGGGTGAAAATTCACAGGATCAAAGAAAAACTAACCCAAAAATTTAAGAACAATGGACACTAATATTGATTTCAAAAATATCTGGAAACAGCAGACTTCTCCAAAACCCAATATAGAAGAGCTTCTTCATAAGCTGAAAAAATTTAAAAATGAAAACCTCCGTAAAATCATTCTTATCAACTTCCTGCTGATTGCAACCTGCCTTTGTATTGCTTTTATATGGTATCGTTATCAACCTCAGCTCATCAGCACCAAAATGGGAATTGTAATTGTGATTCTGGCCATGGTTATCTTTTTACTGGCTTACAACAAAATGTTTATGGTTTTTTATACCATTGACAATACTCAATCCAACAGCGAATATCTTCAGAACCTATATCTGATAAAGAATAAACAAAAATTTATGCAGACCACTATGCTGAATGGGTATTTCATCATGCTATTTTCTGGAATATGCCTTTATATGTATGAATACACTTCAAAAATGTCATCTTTTTCAGGTGTTTTGGTATATGCTGCTGCTTTACTATGGATAGGATTCAACTGGTTTTATATAAGACCTAAAACAATAAAGAAGCAACAGGAAAAAATTGACGGATTAATTAATAAATTTGAGGAAATAAATAATCAGTTAAAAGACTAATGAATTCTTCCGATAATAAAAACCACTGGGAAAATGTTTACGAAACCAAAAACCCGGACCAGGTAAGCTGGACTCAGAAAAAACCTCAGACTTCTCTTGATTTTATTAATTCCTTCGGATTAGGAAAAGAAGCCAAAATTATAGATATTGGCGGCGGAGATAGTAATCTGGTTGATTTCCTGCTTAAGGAAGGTTATGAAAATATTACGGTGCTGGATATTTCTGTTAAAGCTTTAGAAAAAGCAAAAAAAAGATTGGGAGATAATGCTGACAAAGTAAAATGGATCGCTACAGATATTATCGCATTTGAGCCTACAGAAACCTATGACATCTGGCATGACAGGGCTGCCTTTCATTTCCTGACTACTCCGGAACAGGTATCAAAATATATTGATATTGCCAGGAAAAATATTGCAGGCTTCATGGTATTGGGAACTTTTTCTAAAAACGGCCCTACTAAATGCAGCGGACTGGATATTCAGCAATATGATGAAGAATCTCTTTCTGAAAATTTTAATGAAAGTTTTGAAAAGATTGAATGCATTACTGAAGACCATACCACTCCTTTCGAAACAACTCAGAACTTTATTTTCTGTAGTTTTAAAAAGCATTGATCCTTACTATGAAATAATAATTCTAATGCAGACAGTAAAAAAGAGAGCATAAAGCTCTCTTTTTGTTTAAATATTTTTTTATTTTGATTCTTTTTCTTCCTCCAGTTCCACTTCATGCCTAAGCTGGGCTTTGTATAAAGTAGCATAATAGCCATTTTTATCCAGAAGCTCCAAATGCTTCCCTTCTTCTACAATTTTTCCATGTTCCATCACAATAATCTTATCTGCTTTTTCAATGGTGGAAAGCCTGTGAGCAATAATAATGGATGTTCTGTTTTTGGTAATTTTCTCCGTAGCTCTCTGAATCAGTTTTTCACTTTCATGATCTATGGAAGAAGTAGCTTCATCCAGGATCAGAATTTTCGGATCAGATAAATAAGCTCTCAGGAATGATAGCAATTGTCTTTGACCTAAGGAAATAGACGAACCTCTTTCACTTACCACATAATCATATCCGCCAGGAAGCTGTTCAATAAACTGATCTACTTCAATCTCTTTAGCGCCTGCCTTTATTTTTTCAAGGGTAATGGTATCGTCCCCAAAAGCAAGGTTTTCAAAAATACTTCCGTGGAACAGGAATACATCCTGCAATACTACCCCGATATGGCTTCTCAGATTATACAATTCATAGTCTTTTAAATCCACATCATCAATAAGGATATTCCCTGAGTTAATATCATAAAACCTTGTAATCAGGCTGATAATGGTAGATTTCCCAGCGCCAGTTGCACCTACGATGGCAACGGTTTCTCCCGGATTCACTTTGAAATCAATGCCTTTCAATACTTCCTGCTTTTCATCATAAGCAAAGTGAACTTTCTGGAATTCAATTTTTCCGGCAAAATGGTCTTTTTTAACGGTTCCTGTATTGGTCATTGAATTTTCTTCATCCATTAACCCAAGTACTCTTTCTGCCCCCACAATACCTCTCTGGATATTGTTGAAACGGTCTGCAATCTGTCTTAAAGGACGAATCAGCATTGAAATATACTGGATAAAGGCGATCACTACTCCGGCACTGATGGTGATATAACCACCATAGAACAGGATAAATCCTATAAATAATGAAGAAATAAGCTCCACTACCGGGAAAAATAATGAGAAGATGAAAACCGTTCTCAGCAATGCTGCCTTCAGGGTAATATTAATATCATCAAACTTTTTAAATTCAGATTCCTGTCTGTTAAATACCTGAATAATTGGCATTCCAGCTAATCTTTCCTGTACAAATGAGTTTTGTGTAGCCGTCCAATTCCTTTCATCTCCAAAAGCTTTTTTCAGTCTTTTCTGGAAGAATCTCGTGATCACAACCATTAAAGGCAGAATAGCAAGGGTAATATAACTCAGGTGAACATTCGTGCTGAACATCATCACCAAAACAAACACAATTCTCAGGATATCCCCAAAAACCATCAGGAAACCGTCAGTATAAACAGTAGCAATAGTTTCTACATCACCTACGGCACGGGTTACCAACTGTCCGATCGGAGTTTTATCAAAAAATGATGTTTTAAAATAAATCAGTTTGGAATATAGTCTTTCACGAATATCACGGATAACATTCTGCGAAATAAAATTGGAAAAATAAACCAGGAAAAAATTCAGAACAGTTTCTGCAAACACCAATCCTACAAGGATATAGATATGCTTCATCATCAAAGCCTTATCCTGTAGCTTTGTAATATCATTGTCTACAACTTCCATGGTAAGGTATGGCCTGTAAGTAGAAACAATTGAAAGTATGATGGAGATGATTAAAGTAAGGATGAACCAGGAACGAAATTTCATTCCGATAAAGAACAGCCTTTTAACAATTCCCCAGGTATCTTGTTTTTTCATTATACGAATTGAAGAAAAGAATTAAAATTCTATGCAAAAATAAGACTTTATAAGTTGCCAGCCTTTACAACTTTTGCAAATCACCATAGAAAATATAAGATACCCATCATTTACAGAATGAATATCTTTGGTGGATAAATTTGTTTTTTACTGAGTTTATTAAATAACTTATTTTTATTTCTGTAATTCTTCAGAAGCCTCACCAATCTTCTGAATTTCCATAGATGGCTTTTTCAGATTCTCTTTACTATATTTTTGTTCAAGAAGTAAATAAACACCCCAAACAGCCAAAAGAGAAAGTAACCAACCCACAAGATTGGCTGCTGAAAATCCTGTATAATTCATATTATTGGCAGCATCCGGATCTGTAGAAGCTAAATAAACACCGTAAGACATTCCTAAAACAATCTGAGTTCCCAGATAAACTCCAATAGCCAGAAGCCCCAGTTGCCATTTTACTTTTCCGAATTTTTCAGCCAGCCTTCCGTAATATTGATAAGCACCAATGAGGATAAAAATCGATAACATGATTATAGTTTATTTTGTTTTATTTAAAATTCATACCCTACATCCACCAGATACAATCCGTGGGCAGGAGCAGAAGTTCCGGCAGCATTACGGTTTTTATCCTCAATAACTTTTCTTAAATCTTCAGGCTTCAGCTTCCCGGTACCAATTTCCACCATGGTTCCTACAATAGCACGAACCATATTTCTAAGGAAACGATTAGCAGAAACGGTAAACTTCAGTTCCGCTCCATCCTGCTCCCATTTTGCAATATACATCTTGCAGATGTTCGTTTTATTATCGGTTTTTAATTTCGCAAAACTTGTAAAATCTTCATATTCAAAAAGGATTTTACAGGCTTCGTTCATTTTATCAATATCCAGTGTTCTTTTCCAGTGTTGCCATGCAGATTCCTGAGTAAATGGATTTTTTGACAGTGAAATGTAATATTCATACGTTCTGTAAGTCGCATCAAAACGGGCATGAAAATCATCTTTCACCTTAAAAATTCTGTGAATAGAAATATCCGGTGGAAGAAAACTGTTCAGTCTGCGTGGAAGCTCATCGCTCAGTTCCTGATCCGTATCAAAGTGTGCAAATATTTTTTTAGCATGCACACCAGTATCCGTTCTTCCGGCGCCTGTAGTTTTAATCTCTTCTCTTAAAATGGTGGAAAGTGCTTTTTCCAGTTCTTCCTGTACGGAAATAGCGTCCGGCTGTATCTGGTAGCCGAAATAATTCTTTCCGTTGTAAGAAAATTCTATAAAGTATCTCAAAGTATTATTATAACTCCACAAAAATACTTTAATTTAACAAATATTTGTTGAAAAGTCTTTGAGAATATTACTCCAATGCTTATGAAAATTCCTATTTTTGCATTCGTATGAAAAGATGGTACCTTTATCCTTTTTCCCTAGCTTATCATATGGTGACGGGTATCCGAAACACAATGTATGATCTTGGGATTTTTAAATCAACGAAATTCAGGACACCGATAATCAATGTCGGGAATCTTTCTGTGGGTGGAAGCGGAAAATCTCCTATGGTGATGTACCTTGCCCAGTTTTTGTCCAAACATTACAGAACCGGAGTCCTGTCACGAGGCTACGGAAGACTTACCAAAGGCTATGAGGTAACGAACTACGACAGTAACTACAAAATTGTAGGTGACGAAGCAATGCAGCTTTTTGAGCGTTTCAAAAACCGTTTTGTCATCGCTGTTTCAGAAGAACGTGTTCCCGGAGCGAAAAAAGTGATCGAAGATATGGATCTTGAAGCCCTTATATTGGATGATGCCATGCAGCACCGCGCCATTAAAGCAGGATTCAATATTCTGATGACTGATTTTAACGATCCGTTTTTCAAAGACTACCTTCTTCCTGCCGGAGATCTCAGAGAATCCAGAGCCGGAGCAAAAAGAGCTGATATCATCATGGTCAGCAAATGTCCTGATGAATTGACCGAGGAGACCAAAAGGTATTATATTTCAAGGATCAGACCTTCTCATAACCAAAAAGTATTCTTTTCATCCATCGGTTATGACGAAAATGTATACGGAAAAGATAAAATGCTTCCGGATAACAACCTGAACTATTACGATATTTTATTAATTACCGGAATCGCCAATCCGAAACCGTTGCTGGAACATCTTGCCAAATTCTCAAAAAGAGTAACCCATCTGAAATTCAGAGATCATCATAATTTCACGGATGATGATATTAAAAAAATCCTTGCGGAGTATAAAAAATTAGGAGAATATAAGCTGATATTAACCACAGAGAAAGATTACGTTCGTCTGAAAACTTTTGACTATCTTAGAGAAATTGTTTACTACTGGCCTATCAATGTTGTTATTGATAAAAAGGAAGAATTCAATCAAATCATCTTAGATTATGTTAGAAAGAATTAAAGAGACCGCTGATTTTATCAAGAACATCATTCAGGATACTCCTGATTTTGCCATTGTGTTAGGATCCGGACTTGGAAAGCTGCAGAATGAAGTAGAACCGATCCATATTTTAGAGTACAAAGATATCCCCAATTTTCCACAGACTACAGTAGCCGGACACACCGGGAAGCTGATCTACGGAATCCTGGAAGGGAAAAAAGTACTGATGATGAGTGGCCGTTTTCATTATTATGAAGGGCATTCTATGGAAACCGTAACTTTTCCTATCAGGGTTTTTCATTTACTTGGAATTAAAAAACTTGCTCTTTCCAACGCATGTGGCGGGGTAAATCCTGATTTCAGCATTGCAGATATTGTTATTTTAAAGGATCATATCAATATGATGCCTGAACATCCGCTTCGTGGAAAAAATATCGATGAGCTTGGACCACGTTTTGTGGACATGAGCGAACCTTACAACAAAAAAATGATTGCCGTAGCAGAACAGGCTGCAGCAGAAAACAATATTAAAATCCATCAGGGAATCTATGTTGCCCTGCAAGGCCCTACTTTTGAAACTCCTGCCGAATATGGAATGATTAAAGCCATTGGCGGCGATATGGTAGGAATGAGCACTGTTCCTGAAGTAATTGTTGCCAGACATATGGAAATGGATGTATTCTGTATTTCTGTGATTACTGATCTTGGCGGGCCGGATATTGCCTTCGCTGTTTCTCATGAAGAAGTTTTGAATGCAGCCAATAAAGCCATGCCGAATGTTATTGCCGTAGTGAAGGGCCTTATTAAAAACTATCAATAGAAATATATTTTCAAATACAATTTCAGCATCTATACCGGATTCATAGAAATTGTCAATAATATAAATTTTTCCCAATTCATAAAAAATCAATCTCAGATTGCAACACATTTCATAGTTTTGTGTAAATGAAATTGTAGAATGAGAAAGCTGTTATTAATTTTTATGGTGGGTCTGTTTGGCTTAAGCTATGCACAAAAAATTCCTGCTGCTCTTAAAACCGGATTTTCCAAAGAAGCCCTAAAGCAAAAACTGGAAGATGAGGATGGAAAAACAATTACTATCCAGGAAATTCTGGATCAGCATAAAGGAAAAGTCTTAGTAATTGACTTTTGGGCCGGATGGTGCAGGGATTGTCTTCAGGCACTTCCAAAAGCTGAGATATTAGAAAAAAACAATCCTAATGTTGACTTTGTCTTCTTATCGCTGGAAAGGTCCAAAGAAGGATTTGATAAGAGTCTTGTAAGATTCAATATGAAGGAAAAAGACAACTATTGGTTTGCATCAGGCTGGAAAAATGATTTCAACAATTATGTGGATCTGAATTGGATTCCACGATATATGGTTATCGATCAGAAATCGGCTATCGCCAAATATTATGCTATTTCTCCGGATGATCCAGAAATTCAGCAGACCATAGACAAGCTTTTAAAATAATTTTTATAACATTAAATACCTTGAAGTTTAAATATTCTATAAAAAGTGGAATGTTTAAACTTCACTTATTTTTCACACCATGATCACTAGAGAAGCCACAATACAGGATTTAGAGACACTTTTAACCTTTGAGCAGGGAATTGTTTCCGCAGAAAGACCTTTTAACAGTACACTGATTGACGGAGAAATCCATTATTATGATTTAAGCCATTTTATACAATCTCCGGATGCCACTTTAATTGTGGTAGAAGAGAATGATGAAATTGTAGCTTCTGGATATGCTCTCATCAAACAATCCGAAAAAAACTATTATACATTTGAAAGCTACGCCTATCTGGGATTTATGTATGTAAAACCAGAATACAGGGGAAAAGGAATTAATAAAATAATTACCGATGAGCTGATCAATTGGGCCAAATCCAGAAATATTTCAGAAGTAAGGCTGGATGTGTATGCTGAAAACGAATCCGCAGTAAAAGCTTATGAAAAGGCAGGTTTTGAACCGCTTCTTCTTACGATGAGATTGAAAGTGTAAAGGACGGGAAGCTTGGAGATAGAAACTGGAAGTAATTTGAGTATTAGCCACAACCTGATATCATTTTAATTACTTTTCAATCAATTGGTCATACTTTTCCATATCGACCTTATGAACTTCCCTCTTCCAGCTTCCCTTCTACAAATAACTACAGGAATCCCTATCTTTGTGATATGGATTTTTCTTTGCCGCTTCGTAAAATTATTCATGTAGATATGGACGCATTTTATGCCTCCGTGGAGCAGCATGATAATCCAGCATTAAAAGGAAAACCTATTGCTGTAGGAGGCCAGCATCGCGGTGTAGTGGCTGCTGCAAGTTATGAAGCGCGAAAATATGGAGTTCGTTCCGCCATGCCCAGCAAAACAGCTAAGGAAAAATGCCCGGATCTTATATTTGTTCCGCCTCGCTTTGCCCGATACAAGGAAATTTCAAAGATGATCCGTGAAATTTTTTATGAATACACTGATCTCGTAGAACCGTTGTCTTTAGATGAGGCTTATCTGGATGTTACTGAAAATAAAAAAGAAATAGA